>JAAXXJ010000403.1 GCA_013334545.1 Nitrospirota bacterium
CGCTAAACCGGCAGCAAGCTGTCGGGAATGCACTCGCTCCGGGATTTAAGCTCCCTACCGCAAAAGGCGTGGAGCTTCGATCCTCAAGGAACTACCGTTATTCTAATCGCTCGCTAACCCGGCAGCAAGCTGCCGGGAATGCACTCGCTCCTGGATTCAACGATGGTCACGCGGAGCATGGGCTGCGCCTTGTCCTGCACAGTATGGGCCAAATGCGCTATACTTTGTGCAGAGGGGGTCGATTGACGCCCGGGAAATGTGCATGCGATGAAGACGTCCATCAACATCGTCCTCATTGATTTCGGCGGCGTGTTAGCTGAGGAGGGATTCCGGGAGGGGCTCCGGGAGATCGCGAAGCAGAACGGCCTCGATCCCGACCGGTTCTACGCCGATGCGGACCGCATCATCGCCGAGACCGGCTACCTGACCGGCCAAGCAAGCGAGGAAGCCTTCTGGGCCGCCGTCAGGGACCAGACCGGGATCAAGGGAGCCGATCGTGACCTGCGGCGCGAAATCCTCCGGCGCTTCGTGCTCCATCCCTTCATGCTCGCCTGGGTGGATCACGTGCGCGACACCGGCCGCTTCGTCGCCATCCTGAGCGACCAGACGAACTGGCTCGACGAGATCGACGAAAGAACAGACCTGTACAGCCACTTCGACGCGGTGTTCAACTCCTACCATATCCACAAGAGCAAGCGTGACGCATCGCTGTTCTGCGATATCTGCTCGTCGCTCGGCGAGGCGCCCGCGTGCGTCCTGTTCATCGACGACAACCGGCAGCACATCGACCGGGCCGCCGGCGCGGGACTCAAGACCTTCCTGTACACGAACCAGGAGGACTTTGAACGCCGGATCGCCCAGTCTGTTCCCCAATAGCATCACAGGTGCGGGAAAAAAAGACCCGGTCGGACTTTCCGCCCGGGTCGCGACAGGAACGCGGTGAACTGCAGGCTACAGGACTTTCTTCATCTCATTGCCACAGGCGCACTTGCCCGGGTTCTGGCTGATCGTTCCGCAGTTGCAGTCCCCGCTGCAGGCGCATGCATACTTGCCTTTGGTCGGGAAGGCCCGTTCCTTGTCCCAGCCCTCCGCCTTCAGCATCGCCGTATCACCCTCGACCTTGACCACCGTTGCCTTCACCATCTTGTTGCCGCAGGTGCAGTTGGTCTCAGTCCTCGACATCGTCTTGCAGGCGCATTTCTCGCCGCAATTGCAGGCATAGACCGTGTCCCCCGCTTTCAGGTCCATCTTGCTCTTGTCAGCAGCGAAGATGAGGCCTGCCGCAGCAAGGGACAACACTACCATGATGATGACCGTTCTTTTCATACGTTCCTCCTCGAGTGGATGAATTGTCGATGCCATGACGCCGCATCGTTCTCTAACTATAGCAGGCAGAATCTCACCTGTAAAGGTCCGGCAAGGACTGCCATTGCCACGCTGCGGTCACGACCTACCGCAGGATCTCGTACATGTCCTCGAAGGCGGCCTTCATGATAGTATCATAGGCAACGATCGATCCACCATGCTCCTTGATGAACCGTTCGGCGGCCTTCCGATCGCCGAAGGCCCACTTGCCCCGGATGGACATGACGCCCATTCGATCCCCTCCCAGCACCCAGAAGGCCGCTTCTGCATCGATCAGGGCCCGGGTGTCATAATCGCCCACCAGGGAAGCCGACACGCCTTTATGCGGATTCAGGGCCAGATCGATGCCCGTGCAATGGATGCTGCAGGTCGGCACTGCCGTGCCGTCGTCGTAGCGGATCAGCATCCTGCTGAACCCGAACTTCTCCCGATCCATGCCGCAGTACTTGCATTCCCGATGCTCTCTGCGGTCGTCGACGTCCGGACCTGCAGGCGTCCGGGCCGCCTCCGGCCTCTGCCGACGAGAGCGCTCACGGACCATCTTGATGTCAGAATACATATCCTCGAACGTTGCCTTCATGGCTGCATCGTAGGTCGCCAGGCTGCCGCCGTGGTCCCTGATGAACGACTCTGCATCTGCTTTCTTCTCGAAGGCCCATTTGGCACGCTGCGTCATGACACCGCTGCGGTCCCCTCCGATCACCCAGACAGCGCTCGTTGCGGGGATCAACCTCCTGCCGGCATGATCGGCGACAAAGACCTCGCGAACGCGCTTGTGCCTGTTCACGGCAAGGTCCGCACCGGTGCAGTGGATGCTGCAGGTCCCCACCGGACCCTCTTTATAATCGATCAGCATCCTACTGTGTGCATATTGCTGCCGATCCATCCCGCAGATGGGGCAGGCCGGATTGCTTTGAATGTCCTCGATGACCGCTGCGGGAGCGGCCCCGATGAGCAAACAGCCAGCAAGAGCCATGCATACGACAGCGGTTCTCAACAGATCCTCCTGTGCCGGCGATCGAGCGTCCTTGTGGTCCGAAGGGAGCTTCCCCGTGTTACACTTCCGCTCGACAACAGGCCTGCCGGTAACATCATTCGATCTTCATGATGATCGCGTCAAGCGGTTTTCTCGGACGCGCCTGCGGCTGCTCGTCCGGCACACCGATCGGCAACAGCGCCGCAATGAACTTCTCCTTGCCATAGCCCAGCAGTTTCTCGAACGCCTCCTGCGCCACGAGCGGGCCGGTCATCCAGCACGAGCCGTAGCCGAGAGCGTGTATGGCAAGCAGCATGTGCTCGATCGCGGCGGCAACGCTCTGGAGTCCGGG
>JAAXXJ010000096.1 GCA_013334545.1 Nitrospirota bacterium
ATCGGCGCGGTCTGCATGATCACTATCCTTTCGCTGTGCTGCGGCACGGTCGGGTCCTGCCTCGTCAGATCAGACGACTGAAACGTATCATATCCCAGGCTCTCTGTGCACCCTACTATAATGAATTCCGGGATGATCCGTAATCTATTACTCATGAGCTCATTTCCTCATTTCCCGAGTCTGGCCTTCTACGATCCCGGTCATCGTTATCGATAATCAACTACAGTTTCAAGTATGATCCCGTACGGCCTCATCTTCCTTGACAATCGATTTGGGAGTGGCCTATAGTGCTCAATGAGGAAAACAGCTCCGGGAGGAATGCTCAGTGGCGGACATCATCGACAAGAAACATGCGGCTGTCTGCGGACTGTTCTGCCGCGCCTGCCATGTCTTCATCGCCACACAGGAAGACCCGGACAGGCTCGCTGCGCTGGCCCGGCGTTACGAGCGTCCTCTCGAAGAGATCCGCTGCCACGGCTGCCGGTCGGACAAGCGCTGCTTTTACTGCAGGACGGTCTGCGCCATGGCGGCGTGCGCAGCAGGAAGGGGGGTCGAGTTCTGCGGCGCGTGCGCGGAGTACCCGTGCAAAGAGCTGACGAAATTCCAGACCTTGGCGCCGCACCGCATCGAACTCTGGAGATCGCAGGCCCGGATCCGTGAGGCCGGATGGGAGGCATGGTATACGGAGATGATCGAGCGCTACTCCTGCCCTTCGTGCCGTACCATGAATTCCGCCTACGATCTGAAATGCCGGAAATGCTCGCATGATCCGAGCTGCGAGTACGTGCGGCTCCATAAGAAGGATATCGAAAAGCACCTTGCCAAGGCGAAGTGAGCAAGGAGCAGCGCTGATGTGCCTTGATGCGGACAAGCAAGCAAAGGCCCGGATAGTTCGCGGGCCTTTGTTATTCGCCCCCCTGTTCTGTCAGACAGCACGACCTGCCCCTGAGATTACCCCCTGGAAGGTGTACAATAGCAAAGAGGAGGAAATCCCATGAAAGCACTCATTATCAGCGCAGACGGCTTCGAGGACTCGGAGCTCCTCGTTCCCTATTATCGACTCCTCGAGGAAGGCATGGAAGCGGATATCGCGTCGATGACGAAAGGTCCCATCAAGGGCAAGCACGGCTATGAAGTGCAGGCCGTGAAAGCGCTGGCGGATGTCGCACCCGATGATTACGATATCCTGGTATTGCCCGGCGGCAGGGCTCCGGCGATCGTTCGGAAGGAGCGGACGGCTCTCGAGATCGCGAAAGACTTTTTCCTGAAGAAGAAGCCCGTTGCAGCCATCTGCCACGGCCCGCAGATCCTTATCACCGCGGGGCTCCTGGAAGGAAGGCGCGCGACCTGTTACCGGACCGTCGCGGACGAGCTCAAGGCATCAGGCGCGGTGTATGAGGACAAGCCGGTGATCGTGGACGGCAACCTCGTGACCTCCCGCCAGCCTTCCGACCTTCCGGCGTTCATGCGGGAAGTCATGAAGATGGTCCGGGGCCACACGATGAAGAGATCTGCGTGAACATGCTTACCCCTCCTCCTCGGTCACCCGCCTAAATTTTCGTATGGGGGGAATCCTAAGAGCGCAATCAAAACGCATAAAGGTAGACAGATATACTGCGGCGGACTGCATCAGGGCTGCTTTATGAATGCTCCTCGACTGTCTTTCGACTGCTGCTCGACTGCTCCACGACTGCCTCATGTAGACTTCCCGACGATCTGGAGGGTTTTGGCGTCGCGTTTACCTTGGTAATATTTGTCGAGGACGCGCCCGAAGACCGATTGCGGACCGGATACGAGCTCGAACAGCGTCATGGACGATTGCAGTTTCCAGTCGTCAGGGTGGCCGAAGATATCCGCAGCCGACAATCCCTGAACAGCCAGGACTGCTTCCGCGCACTCCAAGAGCCGCTTTCCGAGAACGGGGTGGGCAAGGTATTGCCGCGCCTCTTCAAGGCTTTTAATGGAATAATGCCGCGTCGTCGGGCTGTGTCCCAGTCCCTCGACCTGCGGGAAGATGTACCACATCCAGTGCGAGCGCTTCAGGCCTTCACGCAGCTCATCAAGGGCGCGGTCGTAGATCCCTTCCTGCGCGCTGATGAAGCGGTTCAGATCATGGGAATCGCCGCGATCGGATGGATTCCCTCCTTGCATCATGCGGCCTCCTGCCTATACAAACCGTTGCCTTAAATACTTTTTTTTATCTTCTAAAGCCTGATCTAAGGGTCATTATTGATGGTCTTTAACCAACATTTCCCCGGCTCATCAATTACTTAGGTTGGTCCGACCAGGAAATGTATGCTCAAGAAGTTAAAAAGTAAGAAATAGGTGTTAAGAAGTAGGAAACGAGAAATACTTCCTTGCTGAATTCATACATCATAATTCTTATTTTACATGAGAATAGAGTGTCTCGCCGCAATAGTCAAGGTTCCCCTACTACCACCCCACGAGCGCCCGCTCCACCTTCCTTGCGAACCGCTGCACTTGTCCACCGTTCAGACGTTCGGCCTTGTACAGCGACAGCATCTCGATCCCGGCGCCAGGCGCGCAGGCGCCGAGGATCGCCCTCCGGAGCAACCGCTTCACGGGACCCGCGCATCACGAACCGGTCCATCCACCGGGGCGCGCCGAGCGATGTCACCTACAGTACCTTCCGCAGGCCCTTCAGCCGCGGCTTGATCGGACCGGGGTCGTCCGCACGGTCATAGGCCACCCCGGCGCCCGGACCCGGTCGAATCAGCCTTTCAGGATCGCGGGGAACCCGGCCCACCACGCGGGAAAGAAGAGCACCAGCCCTTCCGCGGCCAGGAGCAACCCGATCTCTTCCTGCACCGCAGCGTAAAAAGAAAAGGGCTGCCGGATGGCCGCCCTTGAAGGTAATCCCTGGATCCCCGCCTGGGCGGGATGACGCACAGCGTCATTTCGACGAAGCCACGCCGATGCCCTTCTCCTTGAGCTTGGCCTGGGCGGCCGCCAGCCTTGCGATGGGCACACGGAAGGGCGAGCAGCTTACGTAATTGAGGCCGACCTTGAAGCAGAATTCCACGCTCGCCGGGTCGCCGCCGTGCTCGCCGCAGATGCCGACCTTGAGGTCCTTGCGGGTCGAACGGCCTTTGGTGACGCCCATCTTCACAAGCTGGCCCACGCCCTCCTGGTCCAGGGTCTGGAAGGGGTCCTTCTCCATGATATTGTTCTCGGTGTAGTTGGTGATGAACTTCGCGGCGTCATCTCGGCTGAACCCGAAGGTTGTCTGGGTCAGGTCGTTGGTGCCGAAGGAGAAGAACTCTGCATCCTTGGCGATCTCGTCGGCCACGAGGGCGGCGCGCGGCAGCTCGATCATGGTGCCGACCATGTATTCTATTTTGACGCCCTTCTTCTGCATCACCTCGTCGGCTGTGCGCTTGATGAGGTCCTTCTGGTGCTCCAGCTCCTTCTTCATGCCCACGAGCGGGACCATGATCTCGGGGACGACCTTTTTGCCCTTCTTCGCGAGCTCGCAGGCCGCCTCGATGATGGCCCGGGCCTGCATGCGCGTGATCTCGGGATAGACGATGCCAAGCCGGCAGCCACGGTGGCCCAGCATGGGGTTGAACTCATGGAGCTCCTCGACGCGGTGCAGGAGCTTCTCCTTCTTGGCGACGACCGCCTTGGGCGCCTTCTTGGCCTGCATCACCGCGATCTCGACCATGAGCTCCTCTCGCTTCGGCAGGAACTCGTGGAGCGGCGGATCGAGCAGCCGTATGGTGACCGGAAGGCCTGCCATGGTTTCGAAGAGGCCCTTGAAATCGGAGCGCTGCATCGGAAGAAGCTTGTTCAAGGCCTTCTCGCGGCCCTCGGTGGTGTTGGCCAGGATCATCTGCTGTACGTGGGGCAGCCGGTCCTCGGCGAAGAACATGTGCTCCGTGCGGCAGAGGCCGATGCCCTCGGCGCCGAACTGGCGCGCCATCTTGGCGTCGCGCGGGATGTCAGCGTTCGCGCGCACGCCCATCGTCCGCACCTCATCGGCCCACTTCATGAGCGTGCCGAAGTCGCCGCTCACCTCGGGGTCCTTGGTCGGCACCTTGCCGATGATGACCCTGCCCGTACCGCCGTCAATGGTGATGAAGTCGCCCATCTTCACGGTGTACTTGCCGACAAAGAACTTCTCTGCTTTAAGGTCCACGCGGATGGACTCGCAGCCCGCAACGCAGGGCTTGCCCATGCCGCGGGCGACCACCGCCGCGTGGGACGTCATGCCGCCGCGAGCTGTCAGGATGCCCTTGGCAGCATCCATGCCGTGGATGTCGTCCGGTGTGGTCTCGGGACGGACCAGGATGACCTTCTCCTTCTTCGCCAGGCGGACGGCCTCGTCGGCCGTGAACACAACCTTGCCGCTGGCGGCCCCCGGCGACGCCGGAAGGCCCCGGGCGATCACCTCGACCTTCGCCTTGGGGTCGATGACAGGATGGAGCAGCTGATCAAGCGATGCCGGCTCGACGCGCAGCACCGCCTCCTCCTTGGTGATGAGGCCTTCCTGCACCATGTCCACGGCGATCTTCACCGCGGCATGGGCCGTGCGCTTGCCGGTCCGCGTCTGGAGCATGAAGAGCTTGCCTTCCTGGACGGTGAACTCGAAGTCCTGCACGTCCCGGTAGTGGCGCTCGAGCTTGGACGTGATCTCGCGGAGCTGGCGGTACACCTCGGGCATCTCCTTCTCGAGGTCCGCAATGGGGTGCGGCGTCCGGATGCCGGCCACCACGTCCTCGCCCTGGGCGTTCGTTAGGTACTCGCCGTAGAACACCTTGGTGCCCGTCGAGGGATCACGCGTGAAGCCCACGCCCGTGGCAGAGGTCTCGCCCATGTTCCCGAAGACCATGGCCTGCACATTCACGGCAGTCCCGAGGTTGCCCGGGATATCGTTCAACTTGCGGTAGGTGATGGCGCGGGGATTGTTCCAGGAGCCGAAGACCGCGTCGCGGGCCATGGTGAGCTGCTCCCATACGTCCTGCGGGAAGTCGCGCTTCGCGATCTGCCTCACTCTTGCCTTGAACTTGGCCACGAGCCCCTTCAGGTCTTCGGCGGTCATCTCGATGTCGAGCTTCAATTTACGCTTCTTCTTCACGTCGTGGATGATGTGCTCGAATGCGTCCTTCTCGATGCCCATAACCACGTTTCCGAACATCTGGATGAAGCGCCGGTAGGCGTCCCAGGCGAACCGCTCGTTGCCGCTCATGCGGATGAGGCCGTTGATCGTCTTGTCGTTCAGGCCGAGGTTCAGCACGGTGTCCATCATGCCGGGCATGGAGAACTTGGAGCCTGACCGCACCGACACGAGCAGCGGACGGTCGAGGTCGCCGAACTTGAACTTGCCGCCCAGCGCGTCCTCGATCTTCTTCATGTAGTCCCGCATCTCGCCGTCGAGCCCCTCAGGCACTCGCTTGCCGAGGTCGTAGAAGAGGTTGCAGACCTCGGTCGTGATGGTGAACCCCGGGGGCACCGGGACCCCCGCGTTCGTCATCTCCGCGAGGCCAGCGCCCTTCCCGCCGAGCAGGTCCTTCATGGTCCCGGTCCCGTCGGCCTTTCCATTCCCGAAGAAATAGATGAGTTTTTTTGCAATTGCAATGGTATGCTCCTCCCTGATTTACATCGTCATAATTGAAGCTCCCTGCAGCAAGCTGCAGGGAATCCTCGATCCACAATGAACTATTGATATTCTCACCGCTCGCAGACCCCTGCACTCGCGGTTCCACTCGTAAACGCCGGGGGCAAGTCCCGGCAGCAGGCTCCGCGGAATGCGCTCGCTCCTGGCTCCCGGCTTCTGGCCCCTATTTTTCCTCTATGCTCAGCACCAGCCGCGAGAAGTCGGCGATCATTGAGAAGAGCCCGGTGATGCCGGCGAGCAGTGCCAGGCGGTTCTGCTTCACCTCGGCGTCCTTGTCCATCACCATGACCTTGTCGAAGAACGCGTCAACGGGGTTCCGCAGCGACGCGATGTCGGCAAGGGCGCCCCGGAAATCGAGCTTCGCAGTCTTTTCCTTCACCCGGTCCTTGATGTCCGTATAGGCGGTGAACAGGTCCTTCTCGGCCTCTTCCTTGAGCAGGCCTTTCTTCACTGAGCCCGCAAAATCCTTCGGCACGATGTTCCCCGCCCGCTTGAGCGCCGTCACGAGCGGCCGGAAGTCGGCGGATGTCCGCCAGGCGTCAAGAGCCCGGACCCTTTCCTTCGCGATGAGCGGGTCATCGAAGGTCCCCGCGAGCGCCGCGTCCACCACATCGGAGCGGAGCCCTTCGGTGGTCAGCAGGCCCGCGAGCCGCTGCCGGAGAAAATCCAGGACCGCTGACGCTACCTTCGCCTGGTCAGCCTTCTTCAGACCGTGTCCCTTGCATGCCTCGGCAACGAGCGATGCGAGCGAGAGGTGCAATCCCCGGTCGAACAGCATGGACAGGATGGCCACGGACTGCCTGCGGAGGCCGTAGGGGTCCTCGGAGCCGCTCGGGACGAGACCCACGGCAAAGCAGCCCGTGATGGTATCGATCCGGTCGGCGATGCCGACGCACACGCCTTCGAGCGATCCTGGCAATGCGTCACCGGCGAAGCGCGGGAGGTAGTGCTCGGTGATCGCCGCAGCGACCCGCGGGTCCTCGCCTGACAGGATGGCGTACTTGCCGCCCATGACACCCTGGAGCTTGGGGAACTCGCCTACGACACCCGACAGCAGGTCAGCCTTGGCCAGATAGGCCGCACGCTCAGCGGTCCTGACGTCCGCCTGCATGATGGAGGCAAGGTGCCCGGTAAGCTTCTTCACCCGCTCGGTCTTGTCGTAGACCGATCCGAGCTTCTCTTGGTAGGTCACCTTCTTGAGCCCCTCGACGCGGGCCGCGAGCGGCACCTTCAGGTCGTGGTCGAAGAAGTAGGCGGCATCGGACATGCGCGCCGTGAGCACCCGCTCATTCCCGGCCTGGACCACGGCCATGTCCTCGGCGCGCGTGTTGCTGATGGTGATGAAGTAGGGAAGAAGGTTGCCTTGATCGTTTACGACGCTGAAGTAGCGCTGGTGCTCGCGCATGGCCGTGATCAGGACCTCTTTCGGCACGCGCAGGAAATCCTTGCTGAACGAGCCCATGACCGCGACCGGGTATTCCACAAGATTCGTCACCTCGTCCACGAGACCGCTGTCCTCGAGCACCATCCCCTTCTTCGTCCTGGCCAGCTCCTCGACCTGCTTTATGATGCGGGCCTTGCGTACCTCGGGGTCGATCACTACGAAGTTCGGTTCGGCCTGGAGCTGGTAGGACTTGAAGTCCTTGACCAGGAAGGCGCCGGGGCTCATGAACCGGTGGCCGCGCGACACATTGCCGCTCTTGATCCCGTTCATCTCGAACCCTACCGTGGCCCCGCCGTAGATGGCCAGGATCCAGTGGATGGGACGGGCGAACCGGATGTCCTTGTCCATCCACCGCATGGACTTGGGGAATGGGATGGACAGGATGAACCCGGGAAGCACCTGGCCGAGCCACGCCGCCGTGTCGCCGCCCTTCTCGTCGATCCGGGCCACGACGTACTCGCCCTTGTCCGTTGCCTTGATGCCTAGGGCGTCCACGGTCACGCTGTTCTTCTCGGCGAAGACGAGCGCAGCCTTGGTGGGCTTGCCGTCCGCGTCAAAAGCAATCTTCTTCGGCGGGCCGAGCACTTCCTTGGATAGGTCGGCCTGGTGCTCATCCAGTTCCGCGACATGCAGGACGAGGCGCCGCGGCGTACCGTAGGTCTTGATCTCGCCCGATGATCCGACACGGCCCGATGCAATGAGCTGGCTGAACAGCTCCTTCATCTTCTCCAGCGCGGGGCTGATGAACCGCGACGGGATCTCCTCGGTGCCGATCTCTAATAGGAACTCTTTCGCCACAATGACCTCGATAAGGACAGGACCTGTTAACTACAGTCGAACAGTGATGAAGTCAAAAACCGTGAGGGACTGTTTTTTGCTACTCTTCTGACGTCTGGCTCCTTGCTCCTGACTACTATTTCTTCAGCATCGGGAACCCCTTCGCCTCCCGGTCCGCCAGGTACGCGTGTGCGCAAAGCCGGGCGAGCTTCCGGACCCGGGCGATATAGCCGGTCCGCTCGGTTACGCTGATGGCGCCGGCAGCGTCAAGGAGATTGAAGGTATGCGAGCATTTGAGGCAGTAATCGTAGGCCGGAAACACAACGCCCGCCTGGATCAGTTTCTCGCACTCCTTCTCATAGGACTCGAACTGCCGGAAGAGCATCTCCCGGTCCGAGAGCTCGAAATTGTACTTCGAGAACTGGACCTCGGTCTCATGGTGGACGTCGCCATACTTCACGTCCCTCGTCCAGACGAGGTCAAAGACGTTGTTCACGCCCTGAAGGTACATGGCGAGCCGCTCGATGCCGTAGGTAAGTTCGGCCGAGACGGGCTTCAGGTCGATGCCGCCCACCTGCTGGAAGTAGGTGAACTGTGTCACTTCCATGCCGTTCAGCCAGACCTCCCAGCCCAACCCCCATGCCCCGAGGGTCGGTGATTCCCAATCGTCCTCGACGAACCGGATGTCGTGCTTCAGGGGGTTGATGCCGAGCCGGACCAGGCTATCGAGGTACAGTTCCTGGACATTCTGCGGATGGGGCTTCAGGATCACCTGGAACTGATAGTAGTGCTGCATCCGGTTGGGGTTCTCGCCGTATCGGCCGTCGGTAGGCCGGCGTGACGGTTGGACATAGGCCGTGCTCCAGGGCTCGGGCCCGAGCACCCGCAGAAAGGTCGCTGGATGGAAGGTACCTGCACCGACCTCGAGGTCATAGGGCTGATGAATGACGCAGCCTTTCGAAGCCCAGTAATCCTGCAGGGTAAGTATAAGCTCTTGAAATGTCAAATTATTTCCTCTATTCGGAAGACCGAGAGGGAATCGGAATGTTCTGAAAAAATAGAGTGTTATTATACAAAAATACCTTACCTTGTCAAGCAAATATGGGGTTATTTAGAGTATTTATAAGCTGCGGAAATGATGATTATCCGGTGGGAGGGAAGGTCTTTCGACTATCTTCGATGATCTGCCGCCGTCTCAGACACGAGTTATGGCGGGAAAAGGCACTGGGCAATATTTCATCTTTTCAGGCCTGACCCTCGAATGTCAAGCCGCTTCCGGTGAAAAATGAAATTGAAAAGGCCGGAGAGATTTCTCTCCGGCCTTTGATCGTTCAGACACTATGCAACGAGAGGTCAAATGCAAAATGGGTGACCCGATGGGCTACCGATGAGTTTGGTCGTGATGATCTCGATCATGTCGATTATCTTTGTCGTGACAATCTTTGTCATGCCGATCATCTTTATCGCGATAATCTTGGTCATGCCGATTATCTTTGTCGTGATGATCTTGATCGTGATGATGACGACCGCGAAGTCGATCTTCGGAACGAGGTCCCGGGCATTTGTCGATATTGATGCTCACATCATGAGGCGGCGCCTCCACATTCCCTGCATTGTCAATTGCATAATAGGTCACTGCATGATTTCCATCGCTCACGATTGAAAGCGAGACTGAACTTCCCTGCACAAAGAGAGAGGAGACGTTCAACTGGCCTCCCGTATTATTTCTGACTGCCACTGGCCGCATTCTCGCATATAGGCATGATATTCGTAAAGGAGGAGACGTTCAAAGACTGGCCATACGTATCATCTCCGACAGCCACGACTGTCCCATCCTCTTTAAGCCCGACCGTGTGATGTGCGCCTGCCGCAACGGCCTTTATTTTCGTCCAGGAGGAGACGCTCGTCCCGTCTTGGCTAG
>JAAXXJ010000097.1 GCA_013334545.1 Nitrospirota bacterium
GGATTGTCACGCATTCGATAGTGACTGTCGGGACACCGGACCTATCGTTGACATACCACGACCAGTACGAGCAGTTAAGCGCCCTCCTGGGTATTGAGGTTAAGTATCATTACACAGTCGTTGATCTCGGCACGACATACGTACCTGTCGATATGAACAACAGCGATCAGATCGTAGCCTATTGGGATTGGACCTATTCCGATCCGCTCCTTACAAGGAGACACGCTTATCTTATCAGTGACGGAATTGTTGCACACCTTGGAACGCTTGCCGGTTATGATTGGTGGTGGTATACCGATCCCAAACAGATCAACGACAGTGGTTAGGTAGTGGGGTGCTCTAATTTTAACGGAGAGGGCTATCGTTATGTTCCTTTTCACGGCTTCCTTTACAGCGGCGGGTTACTGATCGATATCGGTACGTTGTTGCCGTCGGCCCCCTATACCGTAGCACAGTTTGCAAATACCTGTGCGTACGGCATTAACGATAGCGGCCAGATCGTGGGTTACTCTTACACAGAACTAAGCGGCTATCCGTCCCTCTATGGTCCTCACGCCTTTGTTTATTACATCAACGAGGGTTGGATGTTCGATCTCCTCGCAAATCCAGAGCATAAGTTTTATGCCTACGATATCAACAATAACGGCCAAATCGTAGGTAGTTCAAACTTGATGGGCTGGGCATATCGCGCCTTTCTTCTGAGCCAAGGCGTGTGGACCGAACTTGGTACCCTGGGTGGAGCCTCTAGCACTGCGCGCCGCATTAATGACAGCGGTCTGGTCGTGGGCTACTCAAACATCGTGGGGCAAAGTGATTCTATTTATCACGCTTTCCTTTACAGCAGCGGCCTGATGACCGACCTCGGGACCCTGGGGGGCACGGATAGTTACGCTTATGACATCAATACCAGTGGCCAAATCGTAGGCTCGTCAAAAATCGCGGGAGACACAGCCTCTCGTGCATTCATCTACACCCCTACGACGGAGGGTGGCGTCATGACCGACCTCAATACGCTCATCGATCCTGACTCGGGCTGGACGCTTGATACTGCAGTGGCCATCAACGATAATGGACATATCCTGGGTTCTGGATACCTTAATGGCGAATACCATATGGTCCTTCTTCGATGAAAAGAGGCATTATTCGTATAGAGCTGACGCATGTGGCGCGTGACGCGCGCGCTCATATGTAATTTCCAACTAGAAGATTTGAATGATGTTGACAAATCGTCCTGTGTGAGCTTGTAGGTGTAGTCCACAATCTTCGTCAACAGTTCACGCCCACCCCGGTAATCCTGGACGCATACTTTGACGCCACAGACATTGAAGTTCACCGCAGTAAGCTGCGGTTCAGCAAAACTATTACGAGGAATAACAACCGTGCGTTGGCCGGGAAACATTCAGAAAGCCCGCGAAATGCAGGAGCGCATGCGCTCCAGGGTCCGCATCACCACCTACCGTGGCACGCCGCGCTTCATCGCCGGTGTGGATGCAGCGTTCACGGAGGACCACGTCGCTGCCGCTGCCTGCCTGTACTCCTTTCCTGACCTTATCTGCCTGGAACGGGCCGTTGATATCCAGGAGCTTCGGTTCCCCTACGTCCCCGGTTACCTCGCTTTCCGTGAAGGACCGGCCATCATCGCCGCGGTCCGGAAGCTTGCGCGGATGCCGGATATCATCCTGGTTGACGGCCAGGGCATCGCCCATCCACGGGGATTCGGCATCGCCTGCCACATCGGCGTGCTGCTGGACATTCCAACGATCGGATGCGCCAAGACAAGACTGGTGGGAGGCTGCCGCGAACCGGGAGTACGAAAAGGATCATGGTCGGACCTGAATTATGAAGGAGATGTCGTCGGTGCGGTACTGCGAACAAGGCACGGCGTGCGACCTCTTTTCATCTCGCCCGGCCATAGCATCGATAAGGAAGGATCCATCAGGTTCGTGTTGGCATGCGTCGGAAGCTATCGGATACCTGAACCGCTCCGGTGCGCGGACGCATACTCCCGCAGTATGAAAACGTGAATTGCCCTGCCTGCCGTTATCTGCCTCAATTCACCGCTCTTTGTTTGCCACGGATGTGCACGGATGCGCACGGATAAATTAAAATTAGAGGTCTTCTCCTTCGCAAGTGGGTCGAGTATGCACGGCGGTGACTTTTTCTGCACCCCGGCTCACAGGTCCGCGCAGGCATGCAATGCCGGTTCTGATACCAGGCCTCTTCAGGCATCGCAGCACTTCCCCTCGCACTGAGGATCAGTGCTCGGCCGTGTCTGCCTGTCTTCGTGGTGACACTGGCCGTTGTTGCTTCCGCACGCGTGTGCGCGAACCTGTTCACGGGATATAGGGGCCCTAGGAACGACAGAAGCTTGAGGCTTTTACCCAGAACCCGCACGTCTCTGGAGCGGACCTATGCGTTTCTTGGGCACCCATCTTGGCCTAAGGCCGCGTCCCGCAGGGCGATGCGCACTGTTTGAGGCCGAAGGCCGAGTTTGCGCGATCGAGCGGACGTGGCCTTAGATGGGTCAAGAAGCGCATTCAGGACGCGAAAGAGATGTGCAAAAACATCCACAAGCAGCCAGGCGCAATAGCCAGACACGTGCTGCTCTAACGGACAAAGAGCCGTCATTCGCCCACTCAATAAGGAGAAGATCAAAAAAATATGGCTTTTCGCAGATGTTGAAGATGATCGTTTTTTTTAAGCAGTCTGGTGGCTTATTGTCCTAAGCATTGCAGAATGATTCCAGGAAGATATGACTCAGACGACCTGTAGCAATGCAGCTTTCGCACCCGGCGGCACTGCTCTGCACATCTTCCTGCCCTGAGCTATAATAAAGCCATGCCGACGGTCCTTATCGACTACATCCCCTTTTACTATACATCCATCGCCCAGACAGCTATCCCTCCTGTCGTCTCCGGCAAGTTCGTCCAGATCAGGAATGGAAACACGCTCTATCTGGTGCTCTCCCCGAAGGAGCTGACGAAGTACCACGGGAACATCGTGGAGCGGTTCTGTATGGACAAGGGGATCGAAGGAAGCTATGACACGAAGAGAGAGAAATTCGCCATCCTTGACCAGGCATGGGTCATTGTCGGCGGCGGGAAGTTCGAACGGGACGGAATCTATAAGGCCATCAAGCTGTACAACAACTCGATGGCCTACGGGAAGTTCGATGCGACGGGACTGAAGGAATTGCTCATCGCCCTTCCGGAGTTCTCCGGCTACACAGTCACGATCGAGTGACGCCTTTGCAGAGTTCTACGCTGCGGGCTTCTTGACAGAGTAATACACGGCGAAGATCATCACCAGGATCCCGACGAAAACCCCATAGCAGAGCCAGGACAGGTTCCTCCACTTGAACCCTTTGCGCGTCAGGTACTGTTCGCCGTAGAACTGGATATTGAAGGGGTTGTACATCAGCCGCTGGTCGAAGACCTTCACGGCCGGCTTGCGATTGGTGATCATCAGGAACGGGAGGAACAGCCCCAGGAACCACAGGATCGCCAGCAGCGGCCACAACACCTGCAAACTGGTCGTCAGCAAAGAAACCGCGCTCTTGTCCATTGTCCCCCTACCGCATTTTGAAATGCATAGTTCGCTTTTCAGTACGACCAATGAAGCTGATGCCGGGCATCTTGTTGAAACTCCCTGCAGCAGGCTGCAGGGGCTTCGATCCTCAAGAAACTATCATCGTGCTAATCGCTCGCCAATCCCGCAGCAAGCTGCGGGTAATGCGCTCGCTCCTGGATTCAACCCCTGGCCGCTACCTACTGCTGACTGTCTGTGGCCAGCTTCTTAACCTTCGTTTTCTGCTTCACTTTCTTCTTGTTCGCCTTGTACCTGCCGATGGCCTTTCCATGCTCATCAAAATCTTTTGAAAAATAGTGACTGCCGTCGCCCTGGGCAACAAAGAAAAGATAATCGACATTTTCCGGATAAAGCGTTGCAAGGATGGCTCCCCGGCCGGGGTTCGCGATGGGGCCGGGCGGCAGGCCCTTGTGGAGATAGGTGTTGTACGGCGTTTTCCGCTTCAGGTCCTGCGCACTGACCTTCGTGATCCACGCCTTCAGGCCGTATACCGCGGTCGGATCGGCCTGGAGCTTCATGCCTTTCTTCAGCCGGTTGTGATAAACGGCGGCGATGAGCTTCCGCTCGGAGTCCACTTTTGCCTCTTTCTCCACGATCGACGCCAGCGTGATGATCTGGTGCTCGGTGAAACCGAGCCCGCGGGCGCGCTTCCGCATGTCGTCGGTGAACACATCCTTGTACCGCTGGACCATGCGCTTGGCGATGTCCAGCACCGTGATGCCCTTCGGAAGGTAGTAGGTGTCCGGGAACAGGTAGCCCTCAAGCCCATCCGCGTCAACGCCGAGGGAGCGGGCGAGCTTCTTGTCCGTAGCAATGTCAATGAAATCGTCGGGGTCAGACGAGATGAGCGGCGTACCCGTGAGGGTCCAGCCGATCTGGTAGAGGTTATAGCCTTCCGGGATCACGACCTCATATTCGATGATCTTTCCCTTGCGCAGGGCCTCAAGCACCTCCCACATGCTCATGTGGCTGCCGAGGCCGTAGTACCCCGTCCGGACCTTGCGCGTGATGCCCTGGATGCGGCCGATGATCTCGAAGTACCCCCGGTACCGGATGATGCCTTCCTTCTGGAGCGTCGCGGCGATGGCCTTGAAGCTCATGCCCTCGGTCACCTGGACCTCTTTCCACGCCTTCTCCTGAGTCGGCGGCACGAACAGGGCCACGTAGAAATGGATCACCGTCGTCAGCACGGCCGTGGCAACGATGAACGTCGCCCAGAGATGCCTCTTTATCCATTGCTGCAGGGTATTCCAGTGTGTGGTCATAAGGAAGGGTTTCAACCTGTCACGGTATCATCAAGGGATGCCGCTCCCGGGTCGAAAATACTATAAACCGTCCGGGGATTTTCGTCAACCGGTTAGACGATATCAGGACGAGCCCTGATAACGCTGGGGAAATGCGAAGCACACAGGTCGCGAGGGTTTCTTACACAGAAGCGCATCAAGCGGAGCTCTTTTTCGCTTGCAGCAGATCCGTCGGTGTTCTCTGCGATGAAATATTATTTTCGCGTTGAGAGCATGGGTTGCATTAAAGCTCCCTGCAGCAAGACTTCGGCGAGCTCAGTCGAGTCGCTACGGGGAATGCGCTCGCTCCTGGATTCAACATTAGAGCTGTCCCGAGCGGAGGATGCCGATGATGATCCAGATGCCGAACAGGCCGGCGATGACATAGCCGATGAGGCCGAAGACGGGAAGCCCGAAGAGCTTGTGGCCCTGGCCGGAGTGAATGATGATGGACGATGCCACGATGATGGCGGCGGTGATGAGGCTGAAGGCGATCCGGTTGCTGGACCTGTCGAGGTCCCGGACAGCGTGCCGGAGCCCTTCATGCTGGAGCTTCACCTGGATGTCGCCCCGCATGACCTTGCCGACGACGCTCCGCAGCTGGCGCGGGAGATTGTTCGCCAGGTCGGACAGAGCGGTAAGGTTCTTCTGCGCCGTGCGCAGCAGCTGCCGCGGATGGTGCTTCCGCTTGACCAGGTCCTCCACGTAGGGCTGCGCCGCGGCGAAGTAATCGAACCCCGGGTCGAGCTGCTTCAGGATGCCCTCCAGAGTAAGCAGGGCCTTGTCCATAAGATAGAGGTTCTGCGGTACTTTGAGCTTGTGCCGGTGCAGGAGGTGGGTGACCCGTTCCACATACGTCCCGAAGTCGATCTGCCGGATCGTCATGCCATAGTAGGGCTCCAGCAGCTCGGCGAGGTCCTCCTTCAGGTCCCGTTTGAACTGGTCGATGTCGACCGATTCCTCGGACACGAACCCGAGGTTCACGTACTGCCGCGTCAGGGCATCATAGTCATGTCCGGCGAGGGCCACCAGTACGCTGGCGAAATGCTCACGGTTCTCCTCGGTCACGCGGCCCATGATGCCGAAGTCCACGAGGCCGAGCCTGCCGTCGGGAAGGACAAAGATATTGCCGGGATGCGGATCCGCGTGGAACAGCCCGTCCTGCAGGACCATCTTGAAGAAAGCACCGGCGCCTTTGAGCGCGATCTCCCTCCGGTCGAAGCCCATCCGCTCTATTCCCGCGTAATCGTCGATGCGCACGCCGTCGATCCGTTCGAGCACCAGCACGCGCTTGCTTGACAGTTCGGCATGGACCTCGGGGATGTACAGGACCGTGCTTTCCGTGAAATTGCTCCTGAGCTGGGCGGCGCTGGACCCCTCGATGAAGAAATCGAGCTCCTTGTTGATGGTGCGGTTGAACTCCTCCACGATGCCGGGAACGTTGAAGGGCTGGAGCTCGTGGACATGCGTGTCGATCAGCTGGGCGATACCCCGCAGGATACTGATGTCCCGGGTGATGTTCTCCTCGATGTTGGGCCGCTGGACCTTGACCATCACCTCGCGTCCGTCAGGCAGGACGGCTTGGTGCACCTGGGCGATGGACGCGGCGGCAATGGGTTTTGGTTCGAACGAGGCGAACAGGGAACCGAGCGGAGCGCCGAGGTCCTTTTCAATGATATCTCTGGCCTCGGCGAAGGGGAACGGAGCGACCGAATCGGTCAGCCCGGCAAGCTCCTTGGCGTACTCCAGGGGAAGGAGGTCGGGCCGGCACGCCAGGACCTGGCCCAGCTTGATGAAGGTGGGACCCAGCTCCTCGAACATGCTCCGCAGGCGGCCAGGAGCGCTCAGCCGATGGCAGGGCAACGGCTGTTTCCGGAACGAGACCAGACGCCTGCCGAACGACAGGACGCGCTGCAGACCGGTCTGCTCGACGAGGTGGCCGAACCCGTGGCGCGACGCCACGAGCAGGATCTGCCGCACGCGGGGAATGTCCCGGTAGTGTCGTCTCCAGAACCCCAGGAAGGACATGGCATCTCACCCGAAGAGATTACTCCTCGGAGGCCCCGCCCTCGAGCTTCTTGAGCCGGCTATTCAGAGCCTGGACCTTCTTCTCGAGCTTCTCCATGTCCTCGCGGGTCGGGATGTTGAGCTTTTCGAGGATGTTCGCAACGGTCTCCTTGACGCGCTTGTCGAACTCCTTGGTGCTCTCCTCGGCCTTGGTTGTCCACTCCTTCACCAGTGTAGAGGCCTCGCCTTTCGAAAGCTCACCGGCCTTCACCAGTTCGTCGACGAACTCCTTTGCCTTCTCCTGCGCTCCCAGCCCGACCAGCATTGCTTTCTTGATAACCTCTCCGATCAACATGGCTTCCTCCTTCGTGAACGATATCAATGAGATAGCATTATAGCATCATATGCTCCAATTGGCTGGCTTTATTATAGCATAGAAAGGAATTAAAGGTCTCTGCAGCGACTGCAGGGGATCTTCGATCTTCAAGGACGTCATCGTTATTCTAATCTCCCGCTAACCCCCTGCACTCGCAGTTCCGCTCGTAAACGCCGGGGGCAAGACCCCGTAGCATGCTGCGGGAAATGCACACACTCCCGGATTCAGGTAGGGAAAGGAAAGCGGTGGATGGGATGATGCACGATAAAAAGCGGCACTCACGAATCAGGAATGGCCGCTTTTGTGCGAAAGAATCGTCCGTCTTACGCAGACCGTTCGACCGCTGCGTACAGCTCCTGGAGCGCCGCGTCGAGCTTCGATGGGTCCTTGCCGCCTGCCTGGGCCAGGTCGGGCTTGCCGCCGCCCGTGCCGCCGAGCACTGCAGCCATCTCCTTGATGAGGTTGCCCGCGTGGAAGCGCGGAACCAGGTCCTTCGAGACCATCACGACGATGCTCACCTTATCGTCCTTGGCCAGTCCCAGCGCAAGGATGCCGCTCTTGATATTGTTCCGCAGCTTGTCCCCGAAGTCCCGGAGGTCCTTCGGGTCCATGTTCTCCACACGCCGGACCAGCACCCGCACTCCCTTGATCACCTTTACATCGCTGACAATGGCGCCCGCCTCGGATGCCTGCATCTTATGCTTCAGGCGGTCGAGCTCCTTCTCAGCGTCCTTGAGCTGGATGATGAGCCGCTCGACACGTCCGACCACGTCAGGGTCCGAGGCCTTGAGCAGTTGGCTGATCTCACGGAGGTTCTGCTCTTCCTTCCGGACCGTCTGATAGGCGCGCCGGCCGGCCAGGATCTCGAGCCGCCTCACACCTGCGGCGATGCCCGTTTCGGATACGATCTTGAACAGGCCGATGTCGCCGGAGGCCTGCGCATGGGTCCCGCCGCACAGCTCCTTGCTCACGTCCTTCACGGTGACAACGCGCACCTTGTCGCCGTACTTCTCGTCAAAGAGCGCCATGGCGCCTGTGGCGATGGCCTGGTCGATGTCCATCTCGGCGGTCTCCACGGCATGGTTCTCGATGATCCGCTCGTTCACCAGCTCCTCGATGCGCTCCTTCTCGCGCTCCGAAAGGGCCGTATAGTGCGTAAAATCGAACCGGCACCGGTCCGGCGCCACGAGCGAGCCGGCCTGCTTCACGTGCTCGCCCAGCACCGACCGGAGGGTGGCGTGCAGGATGTGGGTCGCCGTATGGTGGCGCACCGTGTCCATCCGCTCCGAACTGTCCACTTTTGCAAGCACCGCGTCGCCGACCTTGAAGCCGCCCTTTCTCACTTTTCCCCTGTGGACGAATATCCCTTCGACGGGCTTCACCGTGTCTTCAACATGGAACTTCGATGCCTCACCCAGGAGCTCGCCCCGATCGCCCACCTGCCCGCCCGACTCGGCGTAGAAAGGCGTCTGATCGAGGATGACTTCCACATCGTCGTCCTCCTTCACTTCGGTGACTTTCTTGTCGCCCTTGATGAGCGCGACGATCTCTCCCGTCCCTTCGAGCATCCCGTAGCCGGTGAAGACGGTCCGCCTGACGCCCGTAGCGATCTCCTTGTAGACCGGCCTGACCTTCTCTTCGCCCGAGCCTGCCCAGGCGGCCCGCGCCTTGTCGCGCTGCTCCTGCATGGCCTTCCGGTAGCCTTCCTCATCGAGCTCGAGGTTCATATCGCGGGCCATGTCTGCAACGAGGTCCAGCGGGAACCCGAAGGTATCGTACAGTTTGAACAGCACATCGCCCGGGATCATGACATTGTTCGCGGCCTTGAGCTTCTCCACGGTCTCGTTCAGGAGCGCAAGACCCGATTCGAGCGTCGTGGCGAAGCGCTCCTCTTCGAGCAGCACCACCTTTGCCACATGCTCCCGGCTGTCCACGAGGTCCGGATAGGCGCCCTTCATCTCGTCCACCACAGCACCGGTGAGCCTGTACAGGAAGGGCTTGTTGATGCCGATGAGCCTGCCGTAGCGGCTCGCACGCCGCAGAATGCGCCGGAGCACGTACCCCCTGCCCTCGTTCGAAGGCAGCACGCCATCGGAGATCAGGAAGGTCATGGCACGGAGGTGGTCTGCGCACACCTGGTAGGAGATGTCCGTCTGGGCGTCCCTATGGTACGGCACGCCTGCCAGGGCCGCGATCTCCTTGATGATAGACTGGAACAGGTCCGTCTCGAAGTTGCTCTTGACCTTCTGACAGACCGCGGAGAGGCGCTCAAGGCCCATGCCCGTGTCGATGGAGGGCTTGGGGAGCGGCGTGAGCTTGCCCGTCTCGTCGCGGTTGTACTGCATGAAAACCAGGTTCCAGATCTCGAGGTAGCGGTCGCAGTCGCAGCCCACGGAACATCCGGGCTTGCCGCAGGACATTTCGGGCCCCTGGTCGATGATGATCTCCGAGCAGGGTCCGCAGGGCCCGGTGTCGCCCA
>JAAXXJ010000098.1 GCA_013334545.1 Nitrospirota bacterium
CACAGGTGTCCGCCACGGTCAGGCTGTCCTTCCGCAGGACAACATAGGAGAACTTGAGCGAATCCTTTCGCAGGCCGATGCGGCTGTCGATCTCGGTGATGATCCCTGGCGGGTCCCAGGGCCGGTCCTCATGGCACCAGTCCTTCGGGTTCACCAGGGCAGGGCAGTGTCCCTGCACCAGGCAGGGCGAATACACGCGGAAACCCGCGTCCACGATGCCGTCCCGGACCATGAGCAGGTCCCGCGACGTCTCCCGGAGCGCCGGTTCGATGATGATGCAGCTGCCGGCAGGCGCGAGGAGGTGTTCCAGCATGCGCCCGACGAGGGCGGTCCGTTTCCCAGCCCTGTCCTCTTCGCGGAAATACAGCTCGTTCAGCACATTGGAGAGCACGATGATGTCGAAGGGGCCGCCTGAACGCTCTGCAATGGCCTCGATGTCAGACCTTACCGTGGTGAGGGTTGCCGGGACTCCGGCGACGCCGCCCTGTTCGCGGAAGAGGACCTCGGCATCCTTCAGGTTCTCGGCAACGTGGTCGACGGCCGTGCATTCGAGGCGCATCCGTATCCTGTTCCGCGCAAAGAACTGCCGAATGCCGAGTATGGCCGTCCCGGGCCCGGAGCCGAGGTCGAGGACCTGAAGACGCTCCTGATCGAGCGGTTTCTCGGGATGCAGGGACAGTTCGCGGAGAGGAACAGAGATCTTGTCGAGGTTCGGCGGCAAAAAGTAGGTGAGATAGGCTGTCCGCAGGCCCGGGTCCCGGAGATATGCCGCGGGCAGGCTTCCCCGCTCCTTCGTGAGAAGACGGGAAAGTCGCGCGACATCGTCAGTCATGCTCTCCGGGCCGCGACGTGAAGGCTTCTTGTTCGGTCGGCCCATGATGGCAACTATGATACCGCAGACGGGAGGAAAAGGAAAGCGTCAAGGGACCTGACACACGGTGCCGGTGGATCTAGGAGAGCGCACGTTCCGCACCTTTCTGCGGATAAGCGGGCTTCGAGAATGACGAAGCTGCTGTGGAAAGCCCCGGCATCACTGCAATGGCTGGACAGCGGCTACTTCTGCGCCAACAGCCTGTCCGTCTGCCCTTCCGGCAGCGCTCCGCTGTACGCCTTGAAGAAGGTGATGGTGCTTTGGAGCAGGTCGGCCTGCTGCGCAAGCTCACCTGACGTGGCTGACATGGCCTCGGCAGCGCCGACGTTCTTCTGGATGATATCGTTCAGTCGCTGGATGGCCGCGTTGATCTGGTCAGCGCCCGAAGCCTGCTCCTTGGAGGACGCGCTGATCTCCTGGACCAGCTCCGCTGTCTTCTGGATGTCCGGGACCAGCTTCGTCAGCATGGCGCCCGCCCGCTCCGAGACCTCGGACGTCTTCGTGGACAGCTGGCCGATCTCGCCGGCGGCCGTTTGGCTCCGTTCCGCGAGCTTCCGCACTTCTGCGGCTACCACGGCGAAGCCCTTCCCGTGCTCGCCGGCCCGGGCCGCTTCAATGGCCGCGTTGAGCGCCAGCAGGTTGGTCTGGCGCGCGATCTCCCCGATGATGGAGATTTTGCCGGCGATCTCTTTCAGCGCTACCATGGCCTCGGCCACGGCCGCGCTGCTCGACAGGGCATCAGCCGCCGATTTCTGCGCGATCTTCTCGGTCTGCGCCGCGTTGTCCGCGTTCTGTCTGATGGTTGCATTCATCTCCTCGACGGAGGCCGATGCCTGCTCCGCCGATGATGCCTGGTCCGCTGCGCCTTGGGACATCTGCGCTGCGCCGTCCGAAAGCTCCTGGCTCCAGGATCCCACGTGGCTGGAAACGGTCTTCACGTCAGCCACGACCTGCCGGAGTTTCTCGAGCATGTTCTTCATGGCGCCGAGCAGCTGCCCGATCTCATCGCCGCCGGTGACCTCGATGGGTGCGGTCAGGTCCCCCTCGGCAAGACGGTTCGCCGCCGCTACGGCGGTGTTCAACGGGCGGACGATCAGCGAGCGCACGATGTAGATCACCCCCAGGGACGATATGATCACGGCGATAAGGGCGCTTGTCACCATGATCGTGGCAAGCCTCCGCGTGCTTTCGGCGAGTGCCGTCGTCCGGTATCCGAGCGAGAGAGAACCGAGTTGTGTGCCGACCTCATCCCGGATCTCGGCCTCATAGACAAGCAATGCCGCCTTGTCCGCAGGTTCGACTGATGATACGGTGACCGGTTTTTTCTTGTCATCGCGGAAGACCGCAAAGGCGACCGCCGGGTCCTTCGTGATCTCCTTGACGAACCCCTCGAGCGCCCCGAGATCGTAATTCCGGTAATAGAAGAGGCTCGTCTTTGCCATGTAGCCCGCCATGGAATTGCCTTGGGTGTCCATCCGGGCGCGCAGAATCCCGTTATTGACCTTGATGCTGACCAGCGCTATGGCGAAGACAAGGGCGATAGTAAATATGATGCTGCGAATGAGGAACTTTTTCCCGATCGTTGCTGACCTGATTTTGCTCATGTGCTCCCTGCCTCCTTCTCCACACACTGCCGTCCATCCTGCCGAACGGAGGACTACTTGACCGATTCGACCTGCCCTGCCGCGATCCTGGTCAGGTAGATCTTCTCCAAGGCGTGGTGGTCCGTGGCTGAGAACTTGAAGTTCAACCCGCCGATGGAGGCGCTCAGGCCCTCGGCGGCCGTGATGAATGTTTCGCGCGTGAGGTTCGCGCCCGCCTTTTTCAGCGTCTCCACAAATACCACAGCGTCGATGTAGCCTTCAAGGTCCGTGTAATCCAGTTCCGCGTGGCCGGCGGATTTCATGTCGGCACGGTACTGGGCCACCAGCGGGACCGAGGCGTCCTTCGGCGACGGCATGACCTGCGTGATGATGACTCCATCGCCGGCACCACCCAGCTCCTTGACCAGCGCAGCGGTGCCGACAAAGGAGACGTTCAGGAAAACGGGGTTGAACCCCTCGGCCTTCGCCTTCTTGATGAAGGCCGCCACGGCCTTGTAGGTACCCACCATGCTGACCGCCTCGGGATTCGCTTTCTTCAGGGCGGCCAAAGCTGCGGACACGTCCTCGGTGTTCCGTTCGTAGGTCCCTTCACCCGCAAGGTCGAGGTTCCGCTTCTTGAGGGCCTTGAGAATGCCGCCTTTCACCGCCAGTCCGTAAGCATCGTTCTGATAGAAGATGGCGATGCGTTTGATCCCGCGCATCTCGGTGAGATACTGCACCTGGGTCTCTGCCTCATCGAAATAGCTTCCCCGCACATTGAAAATGTAGCGGTTCACCGGCGTCCGCAGGAACTCCGCACCCGTGAATGGAGCCCAGAACGGCGCCTTCGCCTCGTTGATGATCGGAAGGACCGCCGACGATGTTGGCGTCCCCACGTACCCGAACAGGGCGAAAACCTTGTCCTGCTGAACCAGTTTCCTCGTCTGCTCCACGGTGTTCTTCGGTTCATACCCATCGTCATAGCTGATGACGCGGACCTTCCTCCCGTTGACGCCGCCTGCCTTGTTGATCTTGTCGAAGTAGACCGCGCTGCCCTTCTTCATTCCCGTGCCCAGGGCCGACGCCGGTCCGGTCAGGGCGTTGCACATGCCGATGACGACCTCCGTGGCGGTGACGCCGTTTTCGGCTTGCGCGCCTGTGGGCGCCAGGAATGCCAAAACCAGCACTGCAACGGCGATCACCATCCCATCGCATAGTCTTCCTTTCATGCTCCCTCCTTCGTTATCCCTTGGATTTTATTGACCGTAGCATAACTGCTCGGCAAAAAGAATACCCCCATGGGGGTATTCTTCGGGTATGATTCGGGCACTTCTAATATTTAGAGATGCAATTCATATGCTAATTAAAGTGGTGCAACACGGATAATTAATTACATTGCATTTCAAAATGTTAACACGCTGGCAACTTGTAATGTATATATAACAGCGCAACCCCATCCCGCAGATGAGACGGCCAGTCTCGCCGTTGAGAACGACGGGGCACGTTCCCCATAGCTAGGAAAGGTTGTTCACTCTGCGGGAGAAGGTCCACACACGTGTCTGGAGGTAGAGGGAAAGACTGCCGCACATCAGGAACAGCACCACCCAGTCCCAGGTGAAGGTGAGATAGGCCGGGATGGAGATGATGAGCAGGGCAAGGGCCGTGATTGACGCGAACCCCGAAAACCGGAACAGGGAGCCGGCCAGCGTCGCGATCAGGAGGAACGCCTGCACCTTCGTGATATCGACGCTCCAGTCCGAGAGGCCCGGAATGCTGTGCCATTGGACGGTGTAGTCGGGTACGAGCGCCCGGTACCACGAGCCGCCGTCGGGCGGCGCATCCTTGACGACCGCGGGCGCCTTGAACCACGCGAACGGATGCCGGACGCCGCCTCCCAGCACGATCATGAAGAACTGGGACAGGGCCAGGAAGTTCACGGCCACCTGCGGCCATCGCCAGACGCCCTTCGGCAGGCGCAGGGACCCGCGGTGGTATGCCAGGAGCACCAGCAGGCCGGAGAACAGATACTGGTAGGGATGCATCGGAGCGCCCATCCCCAGATACCCGAACGCTGCGGCAATGCACCCCAGCGCGAGCGGCCAGGCGGGATGGGGAGCCGGTCCGCCCCCGGCTGACCCTCCCTCAAGCCGGTCGAGCCGTTCCTCGAGCCGCAGGACCCTCCTCGAGATGATAGCGCGCTCCAGGTCGTCATTTGTCGGGTCGTTTAGCTCCTTGTTCATGCCTGCCTCCCGGGCCGCGCCCGTCCTGTTCTGTTACCGTTCGATTATATCCTAAGCCGGACAAGCCGGAATCAAGGGCATCTCTCGCAGGGCACGCAACGGGGATGCGCTCGCTCCTGGATTTAAGCTCCCTGCAGCAAGAGGCATGGAGCTTCGATCCTCAGGGTCGTGTTTATTCTAATCGCTCGCTAGCCCCGGAGCAAGCCGCGGGGGATGCGCTCGCTCCTGGATTTAAGCTCCCTGCAGCAAGAGGCATGGAGCTTCGATCCTCAGGGTCGTGTTTATTCTCATCGCCCGCTAGCCCAGCAGCAAGCCGCGGGGGATGCGCTCGCTCCTGGATTCACTTATGCATGGGATCGAACTTCTTGCCGCCGGATTCGATGAACTTGCTGAAGAACTCCACATAGTGCAGCCTGAGCGCGTGGATGGTGGGAGAGAAGACGCCGAGGACGATGTTCAGGAGATGGAGCAGCGCGGCCGCCATGACGCCGAGCACGATGTCCCCGGTCGCACCGGCCATCTGGTTGGCCACAAAGGCGAGCAGCACTGAGGTCAGGCCGATGGCCATGATCCTGACATAGGAGATGATGTTCCCGATGTTCTTGAGGAGCTCGAGCGGCGCCAGAAGGCCGCCGGAGAACAGCAGGAACGGCGTCGCGATCAGGATCACCATGATGATCGGTCGCGACAGAAGCCCCGGGAGATAGCCGAAAAAGGTTGCGAAGACCGCGATCATGCAGAGGATGATAAGAATATTGAGAAGCTTGGCGAATCCCTCACGGCGCACCTTCCTCCGGAAAGCGGTGATGGCGCCGAGCAGCAGACCCAGCACGATGTGCACGACCCCGGCGGACAGCGCGAACACCATCATGGGGATGACCGACGTCCTCCGCTCGATCAGGAGCGGCTCCATACCGAAGAGCGTGGTCCCGAGGTCGCCGAAGAACTCGCCGTACAGCACGCCGAAAATGACGGTGTAGAGCGACGACGCCAGCAGCACCTGCGAAGCGTCCGCCACCTCCCGTTTTTTCGCGTACCGCCGGCGCAGGTACAGCGCCAGCATGACAAGGAGCACGCCGTAACCCGCGTCGCCAAGGATCATCCCGAAGAACACCGGGAAGAAGATTCCGATGAACGGCGTCGGATCGAAGGACGAGTATGCCGGGACCGGCAGCAGGCGGCCGAATATCTCAAAGGGCCTGAAGTACGGCCGGTTCAAAAGGACGACCGGCGCATGCTCGAGGTCCTTCTCCCGCATATGCTTTTCCTCCAGCACGACCTGCATGCCGAAAGACACGTCGAGCTGCGCCCGGAGCCTGGCGACGTCATCCGAGATCATCCATCCGCGGATAAAGAAGCACATCCTCGTCTGGAGGATCGATGCGGTTGCCGTCAGGAGCGTGATGCGCTCGTCGATCCATTCCCGCACGCGACGGTAGATCGGGCCCCACCGCCGGCCCAGGTCGCCGAGCTCCCGGTCAACCGCCTCGATCTGCCGGGAAAGCTCCAGACCCTGCCGTTCCAGATAGGTAATCTTCCCGGAGAGCGGCAATGCCTCGAAGGACGGGGGAAGAGCCAGCTCCGGAACGTGTTCCTGGGTGAGCGCTGCGCTTACCGCTACGGAAGCGTCCTTCTCCAGAGTGATCATTCCTGCGAGCGTGCCGCGTCCCGCGGGCACCGTGAAGAGCTTGAACTTCCCGTCCGTCAACTTCGCGATCGTGCTGCGAATATGCTCGACGGCCGTCTGGTCCTTGATCGTGAGCATGATGACGTCGAGGTTGGGCGGGGTGTGCGGCTGTTTGAACAGGGAATCGAGGGTGCCGAGAAAAGAAGCGAACCGGACGCATTCCTCGATCTCGCTCTGCATGCTCCGTTTACGTTCGGTAAGCGTCCTGGCCGTTCTCAGATGCTTATCGACCGTAACAAGGATCGTATCGAGGATGACCTGGGGCTCGATATAGCTCGTTCTCACCGGGACATCCGGAAGACTGGCGAAGAGATCATCGATCCTGCGACGGAGGTCCTCCAGGAACAGCCGTTCGAAGAGGGAGCGTTCCCGTTCATCATGCAGGAATGGCCGGACCTTTTCCTCGACCGCATCCTCACCCTCAAGCTCGCTCTCTTCGGGATCGATCTGGATCACTTTCAACTGCTGGAGCAGAGCAACAACATCCCGCAACAGGTCCTTGGGCCCGACGATCTCGACTTTGGACATCCTGGTTATCATCGTCCCCTCCTCCCGGCGAACAACATCCCCTCCCTCGGCATCGACCTAGCTGGTCCCTGGTGTAATTGTATCAGATATGGGCCCGGCCTGTTGCTTCGGGCTCAGGATGTCATGGGAATAAGATCATCCGCTCTGGCCGTGGTCGCCAGGGAACGCCAGGACAGCCTATGCTTCCCGGTGGACCGTCGCCGGTGAGAACGCGGGAAGGCAGACCGCAATGTATTCAGCACCATCAGGCCCGGGGGAGCTGTACCGTATCCACTCGCCCCTCAGCGTGATCACGGCCTGGCCCGCGTGCACATCGATCGCCCCGCTCCTCGATTCCACCCTCAGCATGCCCTTGAGCACCAGCGTATATTCATCGAACTCCGGGGTCTGGCCCGGCTCGGTCCAGCCGGAGGGGCTCTGCATGCGCGCGATGCTGACCGCGGTGGTGCCGGAGTTGACGCGGCCGACATATTCTTCGATGATCTTCGGCTTGTTCCCTACGGCCTGGATGACGGCTGCTTTCTCGATGAACGTCGGCATGGTCTGACCCTCCTCCGCTGCGACTGCGGGCGATTTTCGCCGGTATTTTCTGCCGAATTTCCCGGACAGGAACGACAGGAGCGGCAGCGCAATGACCGCAATGGCCGATACGGCCGCCTGCTCCGTTCCGAACCACTCCTCGTAATAGAGCCCCAGCAGGCTCTTTCGGTACACGAATTCATATCCCCAGGATATCAGGAAGGGCAGGACAACGATGAGGACGACCAGCGTCGGCCGGAAGTGACGGATGCCATAGAGGCCTGCCAGGAACGGCAGCTGGACAAGGATCAGGGCAAGGCTCAGCAGGAAGGACAGGACGATGATGACCCGGGGCGCAAGGCTTCCATACTGCCAGACGATGACGCTGGCCAGGAAGAGCGTGCCGACGAGCTCGAGGCGCCGTCTTCGTTTTTTCTGCGTCGCCCTGCGCCACCATCCCCTGATCATGATGGTCCCCTCTCACTGCCCCTGCGCGAGGCACTTCACGATCTCGCCGAAGTACATGCGGTGGTAATCCTTCTGCGGATACATCGACTCGATCTTGGGGTCCATGAACCGCTCCGGGAGCATGTCCTGGCTGTAGATCTTCCTGCACGCCAGCACGAGCCGGGCCTCCTCGAAATAGACGAAGCCGTCCTCCTTCACCGGCGTGAGACCGGCTCCCTTGACCTTATCCGTGTCCCTTCCTGAGTGGGTGCCGCAGTAGGTCAAGGCCTTGCGGTGCTTTTCCCCGAAGAACGACAGCGTGAAGGCTGGCGACCGTTCAGCGAACTCATAGGTATACCGGGTGGGCCGGATGAAACAGATGGCGACCTTCCGCTCCCACAGTATCCCCAGCCCGCCCCAGCTGGCGGTCATAGTATTGAACGCATCAGGTGTCCCCGCTGTAATGAGCATCCAATCTGAACCGATGAGCTTGAAGGGATTATCAACCATTGCGCCTGGTTCGAGCTCTGAGAATGGCATAGAGGCACCTCCTGTGCCGATCGTCGAACTGCCTGTTCGCCTAGTTCTTTTGTTGCAGCAACGATACAGCTGCCCGGTATTTTTTTTTGTTGGTTAAGTTCTTATCATGTTACAATAGACGCTGGGTACGGTCAATCACCATCCTCGTTCTGTTCACGGAACACTGCTCTATGAGACCCATCTCCGAACACAGGCATTCAATGCTCCTGGGGCTATCCATCGTCCTGCTCCTGACCACGGGTGCGGGAACCTATCTGATCGCATCGTCGATACCCGATATGTTCCCTTCCAGCCCCCACCTCGGTGATTCCCTCACGCAATCCATCACATTGCTCGGGATCATCGCCAGCGCGTCGTTTATCGCATCCATCGTGGTCGCATTAATCGCCGTCACCGGCATCCGCCGGGAACGCCTTCACCGCCGCCAGACCGAGGCCCGGCTGCAACGAGCCCTCAAGACCGCGGATCAGGCCGGAGACCTTATCGCCATCGTGAACCGAAAAGGCAAGATCGAGTATATCAACCGTACGGTCGAACAGATGACCGGATTCTCGCAGGAGGAGCTCAAGGGAACGATGCACCGGCCATGGCTGCCTTGGTATGCCGAGGACCAGGCATTTGATGCCGTTCGGCAGACGGTCCTGACGGGCGGCTCGTACCGCGGTCTCGTGAGCTGCCGCCGGAAAGACGGTACACCGTTCCTGATCGATGAGCACGTGACGCCAGTGATCGAGTCCAACGGCGGCGTCGTGCGCTTCATCTCGACCGCCCGGGATGTCACGCGGCTGAAGCAGATCGAGGACCGTCTCGACTATCTGGACCGGTACGATCCCGTTACCGGGATCCCGAACCGGCGCTCTTTCGGCGACCTGCTCAAGCGCGAGATCGAGGATTGCGAACGCGCGGGAGGCCTGCTCGCGGTCATGGTGCTGGACATCGATCGGTTCAAGCCCATCAATGATATCTTCGGCGCAGAGGTCGGCGATGAGGTGCTGCGGCAGATCACCCGGGCCCTGCGCACCCCGATAGGTCCCCGCGACTGCATCGCCCGGCTGGGCAGCGATGAGTTCGGAATCATCCACCGGTATGACATGCAGCACTTGACCGCCCATATCATCGCGGAGCGCGTCCAGCACGCGATGGAACAGAAAATCTTCGTTGGGGGGCACGAGATCATCCTGACCGCCTCGATCGGGCTGGCGACCTATCCGGACGACGCGCAGGACGCGGTGACGCTCCAGAAGTACGCCGACATGGCCCTGTCCCGGGCGAAGGCGCGGGGACGG
>JAAXXJ010000404.1 GCA_013334545.1 Nitrospirota bacterium
GGTAATTATTTTCCGAGCAGCGTTGTGAAGGTGTCGTGATGCCGTTCCTCGTCCGCGAGGATCTGCTCGAAGAGGAGCCGGGTCGTGGAGTCGCCCTCGGATTCGGCCTGCTTGATAATGGCCTTGTAAAGGTCGATCGCCTCTTCTTCGGCCTTGGCATCTGCCTCGAGCATCTCCTTGAGGCCCGGCACGACGACGATGGGCGACGGCTTGGTGGTGGGGACGACATCGAAGTAGAAGATGCGTTCCGCGATCTTCTCGGCGTGCTTCATCTCCTCGATGGCGGCGTCCTCGAAGACATCGGCGATCTCCGCCGACTCGAGGCCTTTTGCCATGATGTGCTGCCACATGTACTGCACGCTCACCTGGATCTCGCGGGCGATGGCCTGCTGAAGCATGTCGGTCAGTTTGGTGCTCGCTTTCTGAACCATTGTTCGGTCTCCTTTCGGGATGTGCAACTGATGACTATCATAGCAAAAAAAGAGGAAAAGGGGAAGGGAGCGGGGCAAATCACTTTTCGTAACGAAAAAGGAAATAAAGCCCCTAAAAATGAACAACATATACTCTCAAGTTAGAATTTTACGTTGACATCGCGCTGCAGGCTGCACTAATATGAAACACTTCCTTCAGGTGTGCGATCATGCGTTCCAGAAGGTCGTTTCGTTTTTGTTATGTGCAAACCGTCAATCACCCTGTCCCGTTCATCGATGATCATGCTGGTCGCAGCGGTGTTGGCGGTCATTCTCGGTTCCGGGACCGGATGCTCTTCTTCCCCGCCGCAGATCACCATTGAAGGCCAGTATGCCGAGTTTTCGCCGCTCTTTATCGGCGCCGGCTCTTTTTATATGACGATCAGGAATGCGGGCGGCCGTGACAAACTGGCCGGGGTTGCGGCGTCACTGCCGGGGACGGTCATTGAGCTCCACGACGTGAGGGATAAACGGATGGTGCGGGTCGAGGAGATCCCCATCCCCGCCCGGGATACCGTTGAGCTCAAGCCGGGGAGCCTCCATATCATGATCTACAATATGCCGAAGGCCATCCGGCAGGGATCAGAGCTTGACCTTACGCTCCGGTTCCAGCGGTCCGGGGAACGAACGGTGACGGTCCGGCTCCAGAAATAGATAAATCATTAAGGAAGGCCAGCCTCGTGGCCTGAGCCGTTCGGAAAGACTTCCTTAACGATAACGATCCTGCAGAACCGATGAAAAGGGGGGGTGAGAGCGGGCAAGAATACAACACTCTTGAGTCAGAAGTAAATGTTCTGGTCATTAATTCAACAAGGTACCTTAATCATACGTAAGGAAAGGGGAGATTCACAATGAAAAAGCTTGCAGCGCTTTTCGGAATTATTGCGGTTGTTGTGGTGAGCTATCTGGCGCTTACCACGGTAGCGCCGACCACCACGGTGCCCATGGCGGTTGCGGCCGGTCCGACCTATTCGGCCACGATATATGTTGCGGGTCATGGCGGTCATTTCGCCAAGGCCGATGTGACGATCGATGCGAGCAATGCCGCCGAGCCGGTGAAGATTACCAACCTGGACAAGGTCGACATCGGTGACAGCAAGTCCCATCCGACCCATGACGCCCGGGTCGATTCGAACGATCCGAACGTCCTTTTCTGGTCGACCTATATGCCCGATGCGAACAAGAAGATGCATGTCGGCAAGTCCGACCTCAAGACCGGCAAGGTCATCCAGGACGTGACGCTCACGCCGGACCCGGCGCGCTCGCCCGGCGAGAAGCCGCCGCTCTACTGCGCTTCCGGCCAGAGCAAGGACAACTTCCTGCCGGTGTTTATGGGCGTGGAAGGCTACGTGGACGTGTTCGCCAAGAAGGACCTGAAGCACCTCCACCGCGTGTTCATCAGCGACCTTGGCTATACCAAGGGCTCATACAAGTTCACGCACGGCACGAACTCGCCTGACATGAAGACCTTCATCCTGACCATGAACCTGGTGAAGGATGGGAAGTCAACGGGAGACGTTGATTTTGTGCTCGTGGACCTGGCCGCACTCGAGCAGGGCAAGTTCAAGCAGATCGCGAAGAACACGATCAAAGGCGATCCGAACAACACCATTACCTTCCGTGAATTTTTCACGAAGGACGGCAAGTACATCATGCAGTCAGCTGCCGACCGCCTCTGGGTCCTCGATGCCAAGACCCTGAAGCTCGCGGACGAGAAGATGATGCCTGCCGGTCATCAGCTCCATGATGCCATGCCGACACCTGACGGCAAGTTCGCGATCCTCACGGTCCGGAACGTGACCGAGGGCTGCGACGTGGAAGGCAAGGGCATCAAGGACGAGAAGGGCGAGGCAAAGACCATCACCGACGGCATAGTCATGCTCTATGATGCCGGCGCAAAGACGGTCAATACGAAAGCCACCTCGGTCTGCTTTGGCTGCCACAAGGGCATGGGCAAGGGCGACAAGAACGCTGTGCTCTGCGGCCTCGACGGCAGTTTCAAAAAGTAAGCATCGCTGTTTGCCAGGAACGACCTCTCTCCGCAGAATGCCGCGGGGAGAGGTTTTTTTGTTTGTTCTTGCTTTGATCTTCAGCAATCTTGTATAATCATTATTGAAACGATGCAGTAGTGTCCGGTAAAAACAAAAAAGGCATGGCCTGTATGCCTCACTTGTTAGA
>JAAXXJ010000405.1 GCA_013334545.1 Nitrospirota bacterium
TGCGCGGCGGCGATCGCCGGCATGCGGCCGCCGACGGCAGGCTCTTCGGCTTCCCGCTCGCCGAGCTGCAGACCTGCGAGATCCGGGGACCCGGCCGGCACGTCGTCCTGCGGCGCACCGCCCTCGGCTGGGAGCTCGGCGGCGACGTGAGGGACCTGCCCGAGCCCCGGTCGGTCGACCGGCTGATCGAGGTCCTGCAGACGTCGGAACGCTCGGCGGGAATCGCGGGCGACGCGGGCGATCCCGCGTACGGTCTGCGGGACCCGGGCGCCTGGCGCCTCGAAGTGACGACGCCGCAGGGGCGCGGCGACGTGACGATCGGCCGCCGCAACCCCGTCACCGGCCACAGCTACGCGCGCGACGGGGACGGCGGCGAGGTCTTCGTCATCGCCGACGGGCTGCCCTCGTTCCTGGCCACGCTCCCGGACGCCCTGCGGGCCCGGGACCTGTGGCCCGGCTACGCTCCCGCCGCCGTCGACACCGTGCGCGTGCGGGGGAGGGGCGCCGGCGCGGCGCCGCACTCCGGGTAAGGCCACGGCGGAGGCTGTCCGCCGATGAAGAGGAACGAGAAGAGGTAGACCGCGTCCGCGATGTTCACGTTGCCGCTCCCGTTCGCGTCGGCGGCCTGCATGCGCACGGCGTTGCGCGGCAGCTGGTCCGCGAAAACCACGCTCCGGGGAACCTTGTATTTGGCCAGGCGCCCTTTCAGGGAGTCGAGCACCTCGGCTTCCGTCAAGAAGTTCAACCGGATGAGGAGCGTGCCGATGCGGCCGCCCCGCTTTTTTTGGAGCTCCAGGGCCTTCTTGAGCCGTTCGGGGGAAAGTCCTGACTCAACGAGTATCTCGCCGAGCAGGCGTCTCACCGCGGTACCTCCGCAGGCGCAGAGGTCCCTTCCTCCGCAGGCGCGTTCGAGGAAGCGGCAGGCGGCGTTATACTGTCCTTTTTCCCGCTCTCTTTCTTCTCTTCAATTCCCGGGAAGACCAGGTCCTTGCCCTTGCCCTTCTTCTCGAACCGCTGCTCTTTCCGGAACTCTTCCTGCGACTCGAAATTTCTCCGTGTGATGGCCTCAGCGTCCTGCTCGTTTTTGATGATGTAGGGTGTGATGAAGATCATGAGGTTCGTTTTTTCCATCTTCGTGGACTTAAACTTGAAGAGCCAGCCGAGAAGAGGGATGTCCCCCAGGAACGGGACCTTGGTCTCCGATGTCGTCAGATTGTCACGGATCAATCCGCCGATGACCATGGTCTCGTGATCTTTTACCACCACGGTAGTGTTCGCAGAACGTTTGTTCGTGACAAGACCGGTAGGATTCAGGAAGGAGGCCAGGACCACGTCGGAGATCTCCTGTTTGATTTCCAGCCGGACGTTGTCGTCAGAGGATATCTGCGGCGTGATCGCCAGTTTGATGCCGACGTCCTGCCGCTCGACCGTATTGAATATGGTCCCGGCGCCGGTCGTCGCGTTCTGCGTCTGGCCGGTGGTAAATGGTACGTTCTGACCCACCATGATCTCGGCCTTCTGGTTGTCGCTCGTCAGGATGTTGGGTGTGGACAGGACGTTCACATCCGAGTCCGTCTGGAGAGCCCGGAGAAGAGCTGCGATATTCAGGTACTCCGTCCCCTTGAACATAAAGGTCCCTTTTACCGCTCCGACGGCGAGCCCGCTGGAAGCTGCAAAGGCCTCGGGGCCCTTCACCGTCGCCGGTCCGATGCCGCCGAAGTTGGTCCCACCGACGATCATAGTCTCGTTGTTGCTGAGCTTATCAAGGTTGGCCGCCTGGAACTCAAAGCCCAGTTCCCGCGACTTTGAAAGCCCCATCTCGATGATAGCTGCCTCGACGTACACCTGCCGCCGCCGGATGTCGAGCTTCTGGATGACGTCCTTCATGGTCTCGTAGTCGATGGCCGAGGCTACGATGATGAGTGAGTTCGTGAGCTTGTCCGCGGTGATGGTGACCGCACCCTCGAGGATCGTGGCCGGGCCAGCAGGTTGGGCAGCGGCCCCGCCTGCCGGCGGGACCGGGAGCCTCGACACCAGCGCCTGCATGACCTTCGCGATGTCCTCTGAATTGGCGTTCTTCAGGTAATAGACGTTGATCTTGCCCTTGCCGGCGGGCATCGGGACATCCAGGGCCGCGACCAGCTTCTCGATCTTCCGGATGGCGGACACGGAGTCGGTGATGATGAGGGAGTTCGTGGCGGGATAGGCGATGAGATTGCCGTCCTTGGTGATGAGCGGGCTGAGCGTCCGGACGATCTCCTGGGGGTTCACGTAGTTCATGCGGATGAGCTTGGTGACATAACCCTCACCCGCCATATCGCCGTCCTCCATGACCCTGAGGCCGCTCTGCCTGATCACTGCCGTGGGGACGATGCGGATGATCCTGCCGTCCTCCACGGCGGTGAACCCCTTGATCTCCAGCGCAGAAAGAAATACCTGGTATGCCTCTCCCGGAGAGATCTTCGTGGGGGTCATGAGCGTCACCTTGCCGGTGACCTTCTCGTCGAGGATGAAGTTCTTGCGCGTGAACTCGCTCATGACCTTCACGAGCGCGGCGATGTCGATGTTCGAGAAGTTGAGGGTGATGTAGTCGTCCCCCGCCTTGCCGATCTTCGGAAACTCCTGCTGCTCCGTCGCAGGCGGG
>JAAXXJ010000406.1 GCA_013334545.1 Nitrospirota bacterium
CACGTCCACATACTCCGCCTTGTCGCCATAGGCCGACCTGGCCTTGTCCGTGTAGGGTCAGCCGACCTTGCCGTAGATGATCAACTTGTCTGCCATGATGAAATCTCCCTTCCGTTTTTTTTCTTTTACAACCCTGAACCCTTTACCCTGGACCCTGACCCCTGCTTCACGGCCGGACGGGTTCCGCGGCCGGATCCCGGTACCCGGAATCGAAGAACGCCCCGTCCAGGGCAGGGTTGATCCTGCAGTTATTGAATATCGTGTGTTCAAGCGGAGTGCCTGCCTGGTCGAACCGCTCGAACCGGGCAGGAAGCCAGTGCCTGCTGTCGATATAAAAGCGATATCGTTCCGGCACCTGCCCCTTGACGTAATCCTTTGCAGTGAGCCAGAAGGACAGGATCTCCCCAGCGGATTTGAAATCGGCGTTTTCCTGGGGCAGGGACCTGGCGTTATTGCGCAGGAATCCCAGGAAGTAACGGAGGTGCAGCTGGTTGACGGCCTGTCCCGAGGGGGACTTGAACAGCGGGTTGTTGACCGAAAAACGGAGCTGTACCGAAGGGAATGCGGCTATGGGGCTCGAGGTGAATTCACGTTCCCCCTCGGTATAGAAGATCGTCACCCCCGCGTAAGGTTTTCGGAACTCGATCCGGAAGCGGTCCGGCTTCCGGAAATAGAACCGGAAGACATAGCGCTCGAACTCCCGGCCGGATTCGAAATAGATCCCCTCGATGTCGCAGGCGTAGGACTCGAGCTGGACGTAAGCGCTTTCGATCCGCCCCGCCACCTCGAGGATACGATCGCGGTCCGTGCTGCCCTGGGCCCGGCAGTCCAGGGGATGCAGGGTCGCGAGGGCGATTGCAATCATAAAGATGCAGCGTTTCATCTCACCTGAAAACAAAGTAATGCTCGAACAGTTCCGGTTCATCGAAACAGGTCTTCTCCGACAGGGTGATGGCGTGATGTCCCCGCTGCCTCATGCTTCCGATGGAGGGGATGCCCGTGGGGAAGAAGATGAACCGCTCGACCCTCTCGGATCCCTTGGCGATGCCATCCGCGTTGAAGATACTCGCCCTGTGACCCGCTGGATGGTCCAGGCTCTCCAGCGTATCGTAGGGGATCAATGCATAGGGAATCCCTTCCCGGGGCGGAGCCAGGGCAAGGATTCTCTGCACCTGGTGCCAGCCCGACATGATGCGAACGGCGGGCGACTGCCCGGCTTCGATCTCCGGGAGCCCCTGGGGGGCGAAGGGGTCGTTCTCATAGTAGCGCCGGATCGTCCGGACCACCCGGTCCTTTGCCGGGATGAATACGTGGTAGCAGCCGCAATTGTTCATGAGGTCGATCATGAACAGCCGTCCCCCTGGGTCGAAGGACAGGCGCAGCGTGAGGCCGTCAAGACGGCCGTGCTCGATTGCGGGTGCACGGTCTCCCCCCCGGGCCGGGTACCAGAAAGCGTAATTGACCTGAAAGACCGGCTCGCCCTTCACCCTGGCTAGGGAGAGGTAATAATAGACCGCGGGTTTTGTCCCATCAATGGTCAGCTCATCCCCATACCAGGCGATACGCCCCACCCGGTCATAGGGGGCCGCCTCGTCCTGGATGATGATGGGCGCGTAGCGCACCGCGAGTGCCCTTGCCTCGACGGCCGAAGGCCTGGGGATGCCGAGGGGGTTGCGGCTCGCTGCCGCGATCACCTCGCCGGCGTCCCTGCTCGTGCCCCGCGGGGGGGTGTAGACCCTCAGCATCCCCTCCACGGGAAGTTTTTCGTAAGGCATTTCGTACCAGGCGCGGAAGCGTTCGCGCACCCTCTCGGTGATCTTGTACTCGGGGATGGTGACGAGGGGATAAAGCCCGGCAAGCCGAAGGGCGTTCGAGTATTCATCGGGGACTGCGACGCGTGGTACGAGCACCTCGAAAAAATCGGGCCGTACGCGGTCGGCATCGTAGAGAGTCTGCGAACAGGCGCTCACCCGTTCGGCCAGTGTGTCGCAGCTTGTCGCAAGCGTCCTCACGGAATCGTCGGGCAGGTTTGCAATTTCCTTATTTCTTGCCGCCAGATCGAGTTCTCGCATCCACTGTGCCCAATCCGTTATCGCGGCAGGTTCTGAAAGCCCTCCTGCAAGCGATGCCACGAAACGATTCGCCTTCAGGTAGGGGAATCCGGTGACGGGCGCATCCGCCGCGTTGCGCAGGCCCTTCTCGATCACTACGGCATCGAGTCTCTCGAACAGAGCCTGGCACTCTGCAGGTCGATCGGCCTCCCAGGGGATTCTCGCTGTCGGGAGGCCGCCGCAGCCGGCAACCAGGAGCAGAACAAGGACGGGGAAAAAAAGATTCAGGGCCCGAACTCCGCGAATCCGCTCCCCGAGAGGCTTGCAGGACGGAAGTTTTAAATATTTGTTCAACGCGGTTGAACGTTCCATTCAACAAGACCTCCTTTTTTCAGGCCTCCTCCCGGGGTCCCGTTTCGGCGATGTAATAAATTGTCCAATGAAATTGACAGCTTGCAAAATATTTTTTTTGGGGTGCGGACTTGGCACGATCGTTTCAATATCATAAGGCAAAGATCAGAAATAAACCAGTCACAAGGAGGACATAAAAAATGAAAAAGTCGCTTTCGATGCTGGCCCTGACCG
>JAAXXJ010000099.1 GCA_013334545.1 Nitrospirota bacterium
CATCGTGCTGATGAGCTTCACCTACAACATCGGGATCGGCATGACGGCCGGGTTCGTGGTGTATCCGCTCATCAAGACGCTGGCGGGCAGGGCGAGAGAAGTGCCGGCTGGGCTGTGGGTCCTGGGCGGGTTGTCGCTTCTGTTCTTCGTGTTTTATCCATACTGATGCAAATGTATTAAATAATGTATCACTGCGAGGAGCACGGCGACGAAGCAATCTTTCAGGATCAGCGGGATTGCCGCGCTCCCTGCGGTCGCTTGCAATGACTGTGTAGCGCATCCAGTATAATTGCTGGAACTACGGGAACCTGAGAATTGGCTGTTCATGCCGGTCGCTGGTTCTTCCTGCTGAGCACCTTGTATACCGCGATGAAGTCTTCCGCGGCCATTCCGTCCCGCATCGCCAAGGCATAGAGCTCCTTTACCGCCTGCATCGCCGGAAGGGCGGCGCCGGTCTCGTAGGCCGTTTCCGACGCGAGGTGCAGGTCTTTGTGCATCCACTGGAGGGGGAACTCCACGGCATAGTCGGCCTTCTCGATCTTCTGCCGTTTGAAATTGAGAAAGGGCGCCATGACGGGCGATGCCGCGAGAGTGTCGAACATGGTCTGCTTCGTTATGCCCAGCGACTCACCGAAGACAAGGGCCTCGGCAAAGGCCACCATGGCCCCGCCCAGCAGGATATTGTTCACCATCTTCATCGCCGACCCCATGCCATGCCCGCCAACGTGATAGACTGCCTTGCCCATGCATTCAAGCAAAGGCTTCACGGATTCAACATCCGCCTTATCGCCCCCGACGAAGAACAGGAGCTGTGCCTGTTCAGCCGGGCCTTTCGAGCCAGCCACCGGCGCATCGAGAAAGCGCACATTTCTGTCTTTCGCCTCGACAGCCATGAGCTTAGAAAAGGAGGGGTTCACGGAGCTGCAGTCGATCCAGAGCGAACTGGGGAGCAGCTTGTCCAGGAAGGAGCGTTTCCCGAGCAGGGCCACTTCGGCCACGGCATCGGGTTTTGAGAGCATGGTGAACAGGATGTTGACGTGCTTGGCGACCTCTGCGGGTGAGTCGGCCCAGGCCGCGCCGTTCGCCAGGAGCGCCTGCGCCTTGACCTTGGACCGGTTATAGACCACCAGCTCGTGCCCTTTTTTCCGGAGATTCTCCGCCATGCGGCTGCCCATGATGCCCAACCCGATGAACCCGATCTTCATGTCGAACCTCCTAAAAATAATCTGCCACAGAGGCACAGAGAACACAGAGAGAATCTCGCTGCGATCAATCGTTGATCGATACCGATGATTACCGTTGTGAAGAACCTTGTTCCCTGTATCTCCGCGACTCGATTGAGTTCTTCAACGTCTATACGGCGGATATCAGAGATCTTCAAACGTTACCCGCTGTCGCTGGCTTTCTCTGTGCACTCTGTGTCTGTGGCTGCATTACTTGTTGGTGATCTTTCGCACGCTGCAGGTGAACCCGTTCCCGGAGAAGGCCGCGCCGCTGTCGTCGAAGTGCCAGAACCAGTCACCCATCTTTGCCGAGTCGTCGATCTTTATCCCGCCGTGGTCTCCCCGCAGGAGATATTTCCGGGGGCCCAGCGAGTGGGGCGTTCCACCCACGGCGATCGTCATGTCATTGAAATCGATGGCCCACCATCGGTAGGCGGATCGGGCGCGGGGCAGATGAAGGATATAGTACGTGTGGTTCCTGGCCTTTCGATAGACCTCGGCATCGATGAAGAAATCCTCGTGCTCCCCGTAGATGACCTGCAGCGAGCCGGTCTTAAAGAGCGGCTGTGCGCCGGTGGCGAGAAAGACCCCCCAGACGATGAGGCACAGGACTGCCGCGATAACGAGTATTTTAGCTCCAAGCGTCATGGATGAGGGAGTGGAGAGGAACGTTATGGAACTCGATTGGCACTCTTCCGGCAGGGAAAAGGACAGCGGGACCCGTCCGGAGGCCCGCCGTCCAGGATCCTGAGCATGGTCCGGCTACTTGATCTTCCTAATAAACTCTTCCACTGAAAGGGCAGGGAGTGTCGTCATCTGCACCGAGCCTCGGGAACCGAGCTCCACGGACATCTTCATCACGGTTTCGTTGTCCGGCGCTTCGACGATGTTCACAAAATCGTACATGCCGAGAAGGGCGTACTGCTTGTGTACCTTGACGCCCATGGCCTCAATCTCCTTGTTCACCTCGACGATCCGCTCAGGCCTCTGCTTGATGGTCCGGCGCCCTTCGTCGGTCAGATTGCTCAAAATGATGTAGTACGGCATGGCAAGTCCTCCTTTTGTTCGGGTCTTTCGGGGATGTCCCTGAGACTGCATATGCGCAGGGAGTGGTCAAAGTATAGCACAAGAGGCGGTTCTTGGCCATGGGAACAGGGGCTGATGGGCCGCGGCTATTCCCGGCAGGACAATGACCGGGGGCTTACAAATTCTCTTTTCCGTGATACAATAGGCCGAGTTTTGTCGTGATTACTTCGTAGCGGCCGGCTATCCGTTATCATGAAACGATCTCTTTTTATCCTATTCCTGTTCATCGTGGTCCTCATGCAGCCTGCTCCTGCGGGTTCCTTTGACGGCCCGCTCCAGGTGCGGAACCAGTTCCCCATTTTCCTTCCACTCGACCCCCCCCATCTGGAAAGCGCCGCGGTCCGGGATTCAGCGACGGTCACGCTCACCCATTCCAGCGTGTATGTGATCGAAACAACATCTGCCTGGACCGTGAACATGGACCTCGAGCTCACGGAGCTCGACATCCGTCTGAAAAAGACCCTGGGTGCGCGGACAGAGCTGGGACTCGACATCCCGATGATCCGTCCTACGGCCGGCTTTCTCGACCGCCCCCTGGACAACTTTCATGATGCCCTCGGCACGGGTGATTACGGCAGGAGCGCGCGCCCCTATAATGAGTTCCTGTACGAAGTCCTGTACCATGGCAAACCGGTCATCATACCAGAGAGCGACAAGGCCGGGATCGGCGATGTCCGCATGACGGTCAAACGCGTGGTGAACGATGCGAAGCCCTTAGTGAGCCTTATGGCAAACATCGAGCTTCCCACGGGCGACGCGAAGACCGGATACGGCAATGGAAGCGTGGACGCGGCATTCGCCGTGCTTGTCGACGTGGACCTGGGGAAGCGGTACCGGGGGTATGGGAACGTCGGTTTGGTGGTTCCCGGGGGCCTGAAGGGCTACCAGACCATCGCGATGCGCACCTACGCCTATGCCGGGTTCGGCCTCGAGGCGGCATGGTGGGACCGTTTCAGCGTTATCGTCCAGACCGTGGGCGCGGGCTCTCCCTATCCGACGACGGGCATCCGGCAGGTCGACTGGCCGGGGATCCTCCTGACGTTCGGCGGGCGGTATTCGTTCGGTTCAAGCAGCCTCGAGTTCTCGGTGACCGAGGACCCGGACACTGCCGGCGCCCCCGATTTCATGTTTAATGTCGCCTACAGGATGTCGCTCTAGCGGCCCTGCCGGGAAGGATGCTGCCCCTATCCCTTGCGAAGGAGGCCGTGACATGGTATAACCAGAGCGGGAGCTGCTCAGCGTGAACGAAAGAGGAGGCAGTTGTGTGCGATCTCAAAGCTTACATACGGAACAATGACCGGGAAGAGCTGGTCCTGGAATCAGTGAACCTCATCCGTTCCGAGGGGGGAGAGGTCGTCCTCCGGAACCTTTTCGGCGAGGAAAAACGTGTGCAGGGCGAGGTGCGTGAGGTCTCGCTCACGAAGAACCGGGTCGTACTGGAACGGCGATAGGAAGCGCCGGGAAACACGCTAGCCGGGTTCCCGCAGGCCATCGTCGACGATCCCGCGCTCTGCCGATCACATTGTACGTTCTCACATGCATAAAACGGCGTCTTTCCCTTAAACAGCTTGACAAACCTAACCACTTGATTTATAAATACCTATCGTCGTCGGAGCACCACCAGCACATCCTGAACCCTCACACCCACTTTATGGAAGACCACAAACTGAGAGTTTTCTGCGCTGTCGCCGAGACGAAGAGCTTCTCCAAGGCTTCGGAGCTCATCCACCTCACGCAGCCTGCAGTAAGCTTGCAGATCCAAGCCATGGAAGAGCTCTATGAGACCCGCCTCTTCGACCGTTCCGGAAACACGATCAACCTCACGCCTGCAGGCGAGATCCTGTACAAGCGCGCCAAGGAGATCCTGGCGCTCTATGCCGAGGCCCAGCAGAACATCAGCGAGATCACCGGCGCCATCAAGGGATCGCTTTCCATCGGCGCCAGCTCCACCATCGGCAACTACCTCCTCCCGCACATCATCGCCGCGTTCAAGAAGAAGGTGCCCCAGGTGAACATCTCCCTGGTGGTGAGCAACACGAAGACCATCACGGAGAAGCTGAACGCGGGCGAGATCGACATCGCCCTGGTTGAAGGGGACGTGAGCAAGCAGCGGTTCTCGGTGGAGACGCTGCTTTCCGACGAGCTGGTGGTGATCATGTCGCCTGCCCACCCTTGGGCGGAGCGCAGGAACCTCCCGGCCATCGAACTGACCAAGGAGCCGCTCATCCTGCGCGAGGAAGGTTCCGGAACGCGCCAGATCATCCTGAAGCACCTGGAGGAGCACGGCCTCAAGCTCGATCAGCTCAAGATCACCCTCGTCATGGGCAGCACCGAGGCGATCAAGGGCGCGGTGGAGGAAGGGATCGGCGTGTCCATCATGTCGGGCTGGGCCGTCCGCAAGTGGCTCAAGCAGGGGCTCCTCAAGGCCGCCACGTTCAAGGACCTCAAGTTCCACCGGAACTTCAGCATCATCTCGCCCAAGCGCAACTACAGCACCCACACGGCAAGGGAGTTCCTGAACTTCCTGAAGGTCTTCCCGATCAAATCCCCGCTGTCCTGATCGCCAACCGCTTCCAGTTCGACCGTTCCACCGTCCACCATTCATCCCGTCCGGCCGGTGCTGCCTGCCGGAGCAGCAGTTCCGACCAGGACCGCACGTCGAGCCCGGCAGGAGACAACCTGACCGTGATCGCCCCGTGCCGGTCCGTGCGATAGACCGCTGCGCCGTTCTCCCGGTACCGGGTCTCGATCGACCTTGACGGATGGCGGTAGGGGTTCCCCTCCCCCACGGTGATGATCGCAACAGCGGGACGAAGGGCAGCGACAAGATCGCCGCTGCTTGAGGTCCTGCTGCCGTGGTGCGGTACCTTCACGAGGTCAGCGGCGAGATCCGGAACGTTCCGCTGCAGCTCCCGTTCCCCTTCGGCGTGGATGTCCCCGGCGAACAGCAGCGTCCTTCCTGCAAGTTCCAGCCTGACCACCAGCGAACGGTCGTTCTCGGCGGCATAGGTCTTCTTCGTTCGCTGCCGGAAAGTAGCGCCGGGGTGCAGTACGGTAATGTCAGCCTCGCCGACGCGCATGCGGTCGCCTGCCGAAACCTTCCGGAAGGGTATCCTCCTTTGTCTGATGACCTCCTGAAGATCCGCATATCCCGGCAGGTCCGTGTCCAGACCCGAACCCCAGACCTCGCGAACCGTGAAGTTCCTGAGCACGGCGCTCAATCCATTCATGTGGTCGGGATGCGGATGGGAGAGGATGACGAGATCAAGGTCCCTGATGCCCCGGTCCCACAGGTACGGCGCGAGCACGCTGCGGCCCACATCGAATCGGTTGTCCCGGGTCCCGCCGCCATCGATCAGGATGGTACGGCCTGCAGCGGTCTCGACGAGGGCGCAGTCCCCTTGTCCGACATCGACGAAAGTCACCTGCGATGCATGAACCCGGAGAAGAGGGAACGTCGCGGACAGCACGATCACCGCAGCGGATACGGCCATTGCGGCAAGAGCGAAGCGGGGCGGCTGCTTTGACGTTTCCAATGGCCGGTATGCCGCGAACAGGCGGGCGCGGAGCCACAGGGCCGATGCGATCAACAGACCGGCGTAGCCGATAGCCAGCAAGGGACCCGGCGAAGGCGGATGCACAGCCGCAAAGGGGATGCGGGCGAAGAGCGAGACCAGCGCCACGAAGGCGTCAGCGAAGAACTGGTTGGCCGCTGCGAACGGCAGGGAACCGGTGAGGGCCGACAGGATGCCGCTGACCAGACCGAGGGGGATGACCGCCGCTCCGGCGAAGGGAACAACGACCATGTTCGCGGCTATTCCGGCGAATGAGACTTGATGGAAGTAGAAAGCGACGAGAGGACCGGTGACCAGTGCCGCGGCAACAGATATGGAGAATAGCAGCAGACCTCTGTGCAGCAGCTTCCCTGCCCGCGTATCCGGCCGGAGCTCGAGCGCGTTCCAGGTGGACACGACGAATGCGATGCACAGGACCGACAGGTAGGAGAGCTGAAACGAGATATCGAAGAGGGCCTGCGGGTCCGGCACGAGCGAGATGAACGCCGCGATGGCGAGGGCGGACAGGAGATCCCCCTCACGGTCCAGGATGAGGGCTGTGAGACCGGCAAGGATCATGATCAGGGAGCGGATGGTGGCGACCTGGCCGCCGGCAAGGAACGCGTAGAAGACAACGGGGATGACCGTGGCCAGCGCTGCGATCTTCCGAGGATCTGCATGGATGGTCAACCAGTGATAGGAGCGCTCGGGCAGCAGGAACAGGGCGTTCCTCGTGAGCCAGAAGCAGATGACGGCCACCATGCCCAGATGGGACCCGGATATGGAGATGATGTGGGTGACCCCCGCTGCCATGAAGCGTTCCCGGAGATCCTCAGTGAGGCTGCCCTCCTCGCCGATGATCATGGCCAGCAGGATGGCGCTGCCGTCCCCCTTCAGGTCGGCCAGCATGGCCTGCCGGATTCGATCGCGGAGGTCTTGGATGGCGCGCAAGACGCCGCTGCCCTGTTCAACAACGCGGATATCGTTGCCGCGACTGAGCGAGAGGACCGCATGCACGCCCTGTCGGGAAAGATAGGCGGGATAGTCGAATCCACCCGGGTTCCTGAACCCGCGGGGAGGATAGAGCCTGCCAGAAAGCAATACCCGATCGCCGTACCCTGCCGGGAGTGCTTCGTCCCTGACGGTCACCCGGACCGTTCCGGATGCCTCCCTGCCGTCGATGCGGTCCAGGTCGAGCTCGAAGGCCGTCCTTCCGGGATCCCGGTCCAGGGGCGAGGATATCCTGCCGGTCAGCTCATGTACGGTGCCGTCGAAGACCGGCATCGCACGATAATGGCGCTCCGGAAGATGTGTGGCAACGGCGACGAGGATGGCAAAGCCGGCAACGGCTCCGGCGGCCGTGAACAGCAGGTCCCGACGGCCGAGGCGGGCAGTCGCAGGAATCACGCTGCCACCGGCGGCAAGAGCGACGATAACCGCGATCGTGGACCAGGGAAAGAAGAGAAACGCCTGTCCCAGCAGGATGCCGGTGACGAGGGCAAGAGTGAGGAGGATGACGGGACGGTGCATGGGCGGCCGGCTGTCTCGGGTCGCGGAGAGCGCGGCAGGGGCCGCGCGAAGCCGCTACAACCCGATCATCGCGACGTCCTCGACCGCGGTGGTCACGACAAGGATCCTGGTATTGTTGCTGCTTTCGTCCACGGGTATGATGGTGAATGCCTTTTCCTTCATCGATTCGAGGAAGAACCCCTTCTGCCAGGGGATCTCGCCTTCCATGTTGCCCATAATCGTCTCGCCGTCCTTGAACTTGACGAACACCCGCTTGGGACCGGGGCGAGTGGCGGAAAAGGCCTTCTTCTCCTGATGGCCCCGTTCACCTTCGAACTTCTTCACATAGAAGATCGCCTTCAGCTCCTTGAGCCGCACCTTGAGCTGGTGGCTCGATTCGTCCTCAAGGTAAAGATATTCCTCAGCGATCTTGAGGTCCCGGATATAGCCTTTCAGCATCTTCCCATCGATAAACCGCAGTATGACCTTCTGGTTCTCCTGGAGCCTGTCTGCCATGATCAGTTCACCTCGCGCCGTCCCCGTTCGTCTCACTGCCTATCCGAAAGTGTATCACAGGATGGGAAAAAAGCAACCGGTCTGCCGCCGGGGCCTATCCCAGCTTGTTCCGGACCATTTCCGCCAGCTCATGGGCATGCTTCTGGATGGTCCCCTCGTCCTCACCCTCGAGCATGATGCGGAGCTTAGGCTCGGTGCCGGAATAGCGCACCAGCAGGCGGCCGCTGCCCTCGAGTGCCTTCTCGATATCGGCCACGCATTTCGCGATCTCCGGGACCGATGCCAGGTCGCGTTTTTCTTTCACCCGGACGTTCACGAGCACCTGGGGATAGGTACGCATGCAGGCGGTAAGCTCCGACAGCGGTTTCCCGTCCTGTTTCATGATGGAGAGGACCTGGAGCGAGGTGATGAGCCCGTCGCCGGTGGTGTTGTGGTCCAGGAAGATGAGGTGGCCGGACTGCTCTCCACCGAGATTGTAACCGCCTTCGAGCATCAGCTCCATGACGTACCGATCGCCTACCGCCGCCCGGACGAGCCGGCCTCCCGCTTCCTTCAGGGCAAGCTCGAGCCCGAGGTTGCTCATGACCGTCGACACGAGGGTGTTGTGGCGGAGCCTCCCCTGACGGATCATGTGCAGGGCGCAAAGGGCCATCACCGCATCACCGTCCACGACCTTCCCGTTCTCATCGCAGAAGATGGCGCGGTCCGCGTCGCCGTCGTAGGCGATTCCGATGTGCGCCCGGTTGGCAATAACGGCGCGGGAGACCATTTCGGGATGGAGCGATCCGCAACCTTGGTTGATGTTCGTTCCGTTGGGCTGGTCGTACAGCGAGATGACATCGGCGCCGAGCTCGAGCAGGACCCGGGGCCCGATCTTATAGGCGGCGCCGTTCGCGGAGTCCACCACGACGCGGAACCCGGCGAGGTCCATGCCGCGGGGGATCGCGGACTTGACGAACTCGTTGTACCGGCCGATGGCATCATCGATCCTGACGGCCTTGCCGATGCCGGCGGCCGTGGGGCGGATGTTATCGATGGCTCCCGAGAAGATGAGCTCTTCCATCTGGGCTTCCAGCGCGTCAGGCAGTTTGAACCCGTCCTTACCGAAGAACTTGATGCCGTTGTCCTCATAGGGATTGTGGGAGGCTGAGATGACCACACCGGCGTCCGCCCGCAGGCTCCGGGTCAGGAACGCGATGCCCGGCGTCGGGACAGGGCCCACGAGCAGCACGTCGATGCCCATGGAGCAGAGCCCGCTGGTGAGGGCGCTCTCGATCATGTAGCCGGAGAGGCGCGTGTCCTTGCCGATCACGACCCGGTGGCGAAGCGAGGAATCACGGAAGACATGGGCCGCCGCCCTCCCGATGCGCATCGCCATCTCCGAGGTCATGGGGTCCTGGTTCGCGACCCCCCGGACACCGTCGGTGCCAAAGAGCTTTTTCATGGACGCTCCTTCTGAATGCCGATGTTGATGTGTATGTCCTGCTCGATGATCTTGACCGGTTTTCCCCGGTAGTCGATCCGGGGCTCGACCGTAGCAGGTTCCTTCATCCCGGCAATGTCGATGGGCATGGTTTGGAGCGCGGCCAGAGCCTCGACAGACCCCATCGGACCCTCGAGGGTGATCCTCGG
>JAAXXJ010000100.1 GCA_013334545.1 Nitrospirota bacterium
CTACTGCGAAGGATCTGCTGGGGCTGGTGGTCGACTCCGTTCGCGAGGTGCTGCATATTCCTGTCCAAGACATCGGCCCTGCGCCCGAAGCGGCGACAAGCGGGCAGGCAGGCTTCATCGCGGGCGTGGCAAAGGTGACAGACCGGCTCATCATCATCCTGGATATCAGCAAGGTCCTGAGCGGAGAAGAACAGGCGGCACTGGCGGAGGCGGGCGATGTCCACCCTTGAACATCTGAGCCGGAAACTGGAGAGCCGGGACGCCGAGGAGCGGCGCGAGGCCGTGGTGGACCTTGGCCGCACGGGGCGCGGGGCGATACCCCTCCTGCTCCGGGCCCTAGGCGATACGGACTGGCGCGTTCGGAAGACCGCCGTTGAGGGGCTCATTGCCTTCGGGGGTGACGATGTCACGAATGGCCTGGTTCAGCGCCTCAGCGCCGAGGACAACGCCGGAGCGCGGAACTCGGCGATCGAGGCGCTGTCCCAGATCGGTGCGGCAGCAGTGGGCCCGCTCCTGCCGCTCCTGGACATCGACGACCCCGATGTGCGCAAGTTCGCCGTGGACATACTCGGGGATATCCGGGACGTACGCGCGGTACCGGCCCTGCTCGAAAAACTGAACGATGCTGACGAGAACGTCCGCGTGGCAGCGGCGGAGGCCCTGGGCAAGCTCCGGGACCGGCGCGCTGTGGACGCGCTCATCGGGTGCCTGAGCTCCAGCGACCAGAGCTGGCTCGACTACGCTGCCGCCGAGGCCCTGGGTGAGATCGGTGACGAGCGCGCCCTGCAGCCGCTGATAGCGGCCCTAGGCCGGAGCAGTCTGCGTGAACCGGTGCTCGAGTCCCTCGGGAGGATCGGCAACGTGAACACCCTTCCTCCGCTCATCAGCGGCCTCGCTGATCCCTTGCGCATCGTACGCGAGGCTTCCGTGGCGGCGCTGGCGGCCGTATTCCGGAAGAGCGTCTCCGCGGACAGCGGGAAGATCGTCGCTGCAGTGCGCGACGGCATCACGGACCGCACGGTGCATTTTCTCGAGGAGCTTATCGACACGTGCGGAGGGGAACAGCAGAAGTCGGCCGTGGTCGTGCTCGGCTGGACCGGCAGGCCCGCGGCGGTACCGAAGCTCCTGTCCCTGCTCCGCGATGAGGAGATGGTCGAGCCCGTGGTCCGTGCCCTCCGTAACCTGGGCCAGGGGTGCGTGCCGCTGCTGCTCGAGCGCCTGGGGGACGACAACGTCCTGGTCCGGCGCGCCGTGGCCCTGGTGTTGGGAGAGTTCGGAAGACGGGAGGCCGAGGATGCCCTTCTTTCGATGCTCGATGACGAGAACGGGCATGTCCGGGATGCAGCTGCGGAGTCCCTCGGCAGACTGACGAGCAGAAAGGCAATCGTGCCGCTGTTGAAGCTCCTGGAGGACGAATATGAGAACGTTCAGGAGTGCGCCATCCGCGCCCTCGCCAACATCGGGGACGAGTCGATTCTGGACGGACTGCTCAAGGACTTCACGTCGCGCGATGCCGGAATGCGTCGGAACATCGTACGCCTCCTGGGCCGGTTCGGCACAAAGCGGGCGTTCGAGGCCCTATCCTTCGCCCTGAAGGACGAAGAAGCCGACGTGCGGAAGGCCGTCGTCATCGCGCTCGACACGATCCGTGACAGCAGGGCCATCCGGCCGCTCCTCCTGGCAATCACCGACGATGATCCCGAGGTGCGGATGCTTGCGGCGGAGACCCTGGGCAAGACCGGAACTGCCGAGTCCGCCGAGGCGCTCATTCCCCTGCTGGACGACGAGGACCTCTGGGTCCGCGCGGCAGCAGCGCGGGCATTGGGGAGGTTCGGCGCTGACCGGTTCGGTGCAGTCCTCGCCGGCCACTTGAAGGAGGCCAGCGATATCTTTCTCCTTGCCCTGGTGGACGTTGTTGGCAGGGCATCGGTCAGCGAAGCGCTGGAGCCGCTCCTTTCCCTCGCCGGCCACGAGGACCCTGAAGTGCGCAAGACCGTCCTGGGCGCCCTTTCCTCCTATGACTGGGTCAGCGTGCGGCCGTCCGTTCTGTCCCATCTTTCCGATCCTCACTGGAGCGTGAGGAAATCCGCAGCAGAAATCCTCAAGCACCGGCGGGATCCTGCCACCGACCTCCTCCTCGAGCAGATGGCCGCGGACGATCCGGACCCAACCGTCCGGCAGACGGCCCAGGAAGCCCTGGGAAGATAAATGTTCACGGACCAGCTCATCTCGCTCCCCGACGACGTCTTCCGTCTTCTCCGCGACTTCATCCACGATTACTGCGGGATCTTCTTCGATGACGGATCCAAGTTCCTGCTGGAGCGGCGGCTGAACCGCAGGCTCGAGCAGCACCAGCTCAAGAGCTTCGAAGAATACTACCATTTTCTCCGCTACGACCGGAGACGCGATGAGGAGCTCGTCATCCTCGTGGACAATCTCACCACCAACGAGACCTATTTTTTCCGGGAAAGTGCCCAGCTCCGGGCGTTCTCCGACGAGATCATTCCCGAGCTTCGCGGGAAGGATACCGGGAGGAAGAGCTTGCGCATCTGGAGCGCCGGATGCTCCACGGGCGAGGAGCCCTACACCATTGCGATCCTCCTGCTCGAGTCCGGCGACTGGTGGCGCGACTGGCAGGTGGAGATCATGGGGAGCGACATCAACCAGCGGGTCCTGCACACGGCCAGGAAGGGCGTGTACAAGAAGGGCTCGCATCGGGCGACGCCGCCGGAAATGCTGAAGCGGTACTTCGTCGAAGAAGGAAAAGGCGACTTCCGGATCATCGATCCGGTCCGCCGCCTGGTCTCCTTCAGCTATGTGAACCTCCTGGATCCCTTCAAGTCCAGTCTGATCCGCGACCTGGACATTATTTTTTGTCGGAACGTCATCATCTACTTCGATCGGGACGCTAAGAAAAAGGTGATCGGGACCTTTCATGACAAGCTGCGGGAGGGGGGCTACCTTCTGCTCGGCCATTCGGAATCCCTGATCAACATCTCGACCGCTTTCACGCTTCGCACGCTGCAAAACGACATGGTCTATCAGAAGCCGGTGCGGCTAAGGGCTGGGCAAGCTCCCGCACCGTGATGCCCCTATGAACAGGAAACGGACAATAAAGGCCCTGGTGGTCGACGATTCGGCGTTCAATCGCAGCGCCATATCGCAGATGCTGTCGATCGACACCGGCATCGAGGTTGTCGGCACCGCCATTGACGGCGTCGATGCCATCGGAAAGACGCTGCGGCTCTCCCCGGACGTGATCACGTTAGACCTGGAAATGCCGAACATGGACGGCTTCACGTTCCTGCGGTGGCTCATGAAGGAGCGGCCGACGCCCGTTCTCGTCATTTCATCGCGCTCGGATAGCCGGAGCGTGTTCCGGGCCCTCGAACTGGGCGCCGTGGACTTCCTGGCCAAGCCAGAAGCGCGGATATCAAAAAGCCTCGAGGGCATCCGGGAAGAGCTTCTCATGAAGGTACGCGCCATGCCGTCGCTCGAGATGGGCAAGGTGCGCTCCACCGTTGACCTGCTGGCCCGAGAGCGGATCACCCCGGCCGTCCGGAAGGACGAGGAGACCACGCCGCGGAAGAGCGTGATCGAGATCGTGGCGATCGCGGCCTCGACGGGCGGCCCTCCCGCACTGCAGGCGATCCTCACCGGGCTTCCCGGCGACCTCGGCGCGGGTATCGTCATCTCCCAGCACATGCCGCCGGGGTTCACCCGGAGCTTTGCTGAACGTCTCAACAAACTTGCCCCGCTCATCGTAAGCGAGGCGGCCGCGGGCGACCGCATCAAGTCGGGCATGGCGCTCATCGCACCCGGGGGACATCACTTGCTGGTCAAGCGCGACCGTGAGGGCCTCTTCATTGAGCTCGTTCCCCGCGAACCGTCGGACAAATATGCACCGTCCGCGGACCGGATGATGGCCTCGGTCGCCGAGGCGTGCGGCGCAGCGGTCCTGGGCGTGGTGCTCACAGGGATGGGTAATGACGGTACAGCCGGGGCCCTGGCCATCAAGCGGTTGAATGGCCAGTGTATCGCCGAAAGCGAGGAAAGCGCCGTGATCTTCGGAATGCCCCAGGAAGTGATCCGCTCGGGTGCTGTCGACAAGGTCCTGCCGCTCTCACGGATGGCTGATGAGATATCTTTCCGGTGCTCCGGAAGGACCTGAAACCCGCAGGACAAGAGCGTGCAGAACAAATAGGCTTGATAATTTCGGACATCTTGACTATAATGGGTCAAATCGCTGGCGACGGCGCAGTGCGCCGATTGCCGGGCGGCGTTGCATCAAGGAGGGCAGGATGGATAAGGACCCCGGAACCCTGAACAAGAAGGTCGAAGAGTTCCTCCAGGTGTTCAAAAAAGGGGAGGAGTTCACCCAGGAACTGCTCAGGGAGAACGAGAAGCTCAGGTACCGTCTTGCCCAGCTCGAAGAGGTCAACAAGTTCTCCGACCGCGAGGGGACCTTCAAGGTGCACTCCCTGGAAGAACGCCTCAGGTTCCTCGAAGAGGAGAACAGAAACCTGCTCGACCGCTACCGCCAGGTGGAAGAGGAGAACAAGGACTTTGCGAGCCGCTACATCGAGGTGGAAGCGGAGAACAACAACCTGGCCAATCTCTACGTGGCGAGCTACCAGTTGCACTCGACCCTGGACTTCAACGAGTCCCTCAAGATCATCCTCGAGATCGTCATGAACCTTATCGGCGCCGAAGAGTTCTCCATCATGATGCTCGATGAGAAGACGCACGAACTGGCCGTCGTCGCCCAGGAGGGCATGGGGCCGGAGGCGCGAGACACCATAAAGACCGGCGAAGGCGTTGTCGGAAAGGTGGCGAAGGACGGCGAGGCATACTACCGGGAAGGGGACCCGACGGACCTCACGGGCGTTGATTATACCCACCCGCTGGTCTGCATACCGCTCAAGATCAAGGAGCATGTGATCGGCGCTATTGTCATCTACAAGCTCCTGATCCAGAAAACGCAGTTCTCGAACATGGACTACGAGCTGTTCTCCATGCTGGCAGGCCACGCGGCCACGGCGCTCTTCTCCTCGAAGCTCTACTCGCAGTCAGAGCGCAAGCTCTCAACCATCCAAAGCTTCCTCGACCTGCTGAAAGAGAAACAATAACGGAGGTTATCCGATGCCGGAGTATAATTTCCTGGTGGTTGAAGACTCGCCCACGATGCGGCAGCTCATTACCTTTGCCCTCAAGCGCATTGCCGGTAGCAAAATCGTCGAGGCGAACGACGGCATAGACGCCCTGAAGAAGCTTTCTTCCCAGAAGTTCGACATCATTCTCACCGACATCAACATGCCCATCATGGACGGCCTTAAGCTCGTTTCCATGGTCCGTAATGATCCCGTTCACAAGGCCATTCCCATCATCATCATCACCACCGAGGGCGCCGACGAGGACCGCAAGCGGGGCCTTGCCCTCGGCGCCAATGCCTATATCGCCAAGCCGATCCAGACCGCCGACCTTTTGAGCGTAGTGAACGAGATCATCAGCGGCAAGAGCAGGTAGTCCTTGCCCGTCGCTCCTGCCTTTCCCGTTCCTCGCTAGCTCTGTCAGCACATAGCCAGCCATGGCCATGAATAAGGCTCTCCCCCAAACCGTCATTACCCTGTCCCTTCCCCCCTGGCTGGAAAGGGCCCTGCCGCCCCCGGACAGGGCCTTTCCCGCTGTAGAAGACCGCATGCGTTTCGTCATCGGGCTTGCCCAGCAGAACATTGCGGCGGGAACGGGAGGCCCTTTCGCAGCGGCTGTATTCCATGGCGGCACAGGCCGGCTCATCACGGCCGGTGTGAATCTTGTGATCTCCCTGAACAGCTCGATCGCCCATGCCGAGATCATCGCCATCATGCTCGCCCAGCAGAGGGCGGGGACCTACGATCTGGGCGGCGGCGGTCTGCCGCCGCTCGAGCTGGTATCGAGCACGGAGCCATGCGCCATGTGTCTGGGCGCCCTCCCGTGGTCTGGCGTGCGGCGCCTTGTATGCGGGGCAACCGGGGAGGATGTTGCCGGCATTGGCTTTGATGAAGGGGCGAAGCCACCGGGATGGCAGCGGGAGCTCGAGGAACGCGGGATCGCAGTCGTGCAGAACGTCTGCCGGGCCGAGGCAGCAGCGGTCCTCCGGCGGTACGCGGACCAGGGCGGTATCATCTACAATGCCCGGCAGGGCGAAAGACCGTGAAGCAGGATTGCCGTTATGGGAGTGCACTCGCAGCCCGCTCCCGGAGCTGGCCGCAGGCCGCGGAGATGTCGCGGCCCCGGGACTCGCGCACCGGCGCGGTATAATGGTGGTCGAGAAGGACCTGCTGGAACCGGCGCACGACGGCGTCATCGGGCCGCTGGAACTCGCTGCCCGGGAAGGGGTTGAACGGGATGAGGTTCACCTTGCATTTGATGCCTCGGAGGAGCTTCACGAGCCGGAGGGCGTCCTCGGGCGAGTCATTCACCTTCTTTAAGAGCACGTACTCGAAGGTGATCCGCCGTCTCGGCTCAAGGGGAAAGCGCCGGCACGCGGCCAGAAGCTCCCGAATGGGGTAGCGCATGTTCACCGGCATGATCCGGTCGCGGACCTCATCGGTCGAGGCGTTCAGCGACACGGCCAGGTTCACCCTCAGGCCTAACGCCCCCAGCTTTCCGATCTCCGGAACGAGGCCGCTCGTGGAGACCGTCACCCGGCGCGGCGAGATCCCCAGCCCCTTGTCGGAGGTAATGGTCCGAAGCGCCCTGGTCACTTCCGCGAAATTCGCCAGCGGCTCGCCCATGCCCATGAGCACGATATTGGTGATGTCCCGCGAGCCTTCCCTGCGCAGGACGCGGGAGACCTCCAGGACCTGGTCGCTGATCTCGGAGGCTTTCAGGTCGCGGATGAAGCCGCTTTGGGCCGTAAGGCAGAAACGACAGGCCTGCCGGCATCCCACCTGCGACGAGATGCAGAGCGTCTGCCGGTCCTCGTCGGGGATGAGCACGCTCTCGACGGTGTGTCCGTCGTCGAGCCGGAAGAGGAACTTCCGGGTACCATCCGATGAGCGCTCCACGAGCAGGACCGTGGGAGCGGTGATGGTAAAAACCGCGGCAAGCAGCTCGCGCTCCGCCTTGGCGATATTGGTCATTTCATTGAAGGAGACGGCGTGCTGGTGGTAGATCCAAGCGAAGATCTGGCCGGCGCGGTATGCTTTGAGGCCCATCGTGACTAGTTTCTCCTTGAGCTCATCGAAGGAAAGGGTCTTTATGGGTATCGCTTTCGTGGTCATTGCTTTTCTCGCAGGCGAAAGGTTAGCATTTTTATCGGCGAAAAGCAAGGCACGGGCCCCGACGTGAAGCAGGATGCGGAGCAGACAATTAATACTTTCATAAAATGATTTTCTGGTATAATCTTTCGAGCATGAGCGCTGCAACGTGGGGAAGAGCATTGCGATGGGCGAGACCAACGCTCCCAAAAAGATCCTGATCGTTGATGATGAGCCGACCATCCTGCTGACTCTTTCGTACGCCCTGCGGTCCCGGGACGTGGAAGTGATCACGGCGAGCAGGCTCGAGCCCGCCGAGGAGGCATTGAAGAAGCACGCATTCGACCTGGTGATCGCCGACATCCGCATGTCGGGCATGCTGGGCGAGGAAGGGCTGGAGCTCCTGACGTATATCAGGCGCTACTGGCCCGGGACCAAGGTCATCATCATGACCGCGCATGGCTCCGAGGAGGTCCGGCAGGACGCCTACGATCGCGGCGCCACCCATTATTACCAGAAGCCCGTCGATATCCGGGAATTGATGCAGAAGATCGAGGAGCTGGGGATCCCGCTCAAGAACTAGCGCGGCGGTTGACAGCGGTGCGTATTCACGACTGCAGGAGGATGCGGCTATGCTCAAGAAGGTGCTGGTGGTCGATGATTCGACCCTGATACACCAGATGTACAAAATGGTGCTCATGCGGTACCGGTGCGAGATCGTCCAGGCGCTCAACGGCCAGGACGGCATTGACAAGCTGGAGAAGAACCCCGATGTGAGCATGATGCTGGTGGACATCAATATGCCGCTCATGAACGGCCTCGAGTTCATCCAGAAGGTAAAGGCGCTCAAGAAGTTCGACAGCATCCCCATTGTCATCGTGAGCACCGAGGGAAAGGAAGAGGACACTCAGCGCGGCCTCGCTCTGGGTGCGAGCGGGTACGTGAAAAAACCGTTCCAGCCCAGCGACCTTCACTCGCTGATCAACAAGCTGTTCGGGGATTTGCCGGCATAAGCGGTCCGGTCGTGAGGTGTTCTGGCTCCAGAGGGTTTCCTTCACGCTGCCAGAGAGAACAGACATGGACTTGCCGGGCAGCACGCTGCCAAGATGTTGTTCATGCCACCATCGTTACCCGATCCCGTGCTCATCGGCTCGATCCAGTCGCCAGCCATGAACAAAGGTCTTTCGCTGCACTGAAAGGCCATGCGTTGTTCTAGAGTTGCTAATATCCGCTACCATTTGTAACCTCCGGTAACAAAAAACCCTTGACACATCCTCTTTTGTGATGCTATTTTGTTGAGTCATTTCTTCAGGAGCTTCTCCCATGAAAATCGCAATTACCGGGAAGGGCGGCGTCGGCAAGACCACCCTCTCCGGACTTCTGGCAAGGCTCTACGCTGCGGAGGGCCGAAAGGTCCTCGCTGTCGATGCCGACCCTGACGCGAACCTCGCGTCCGCTCTGGGCATATCGCCTGAGGCGGCGAAGCAGGCCCTTCCACTCGCCGAGCAGGCGGACATGATCGAGGAGCGCACCGGAGCGCGGCCGGGCTCATCAGCCAAGGTGTTCAGCATCAACCCGAAGGTCGACGATATCCCCGAGACCTACAGCGTTCAGCACGAGGGGGTCAGGCTGCTCGTCGTCGGGAAGTCCCGCGAAGCGGGTTCAGGGTGCTTCTGTCCCGAGAATACCCTTCTCCGGCGTCTCATCAGTCACTTGATCCTGCGCCGCGATGACGTGGTGATCCTCGATATGGAAGCGGGCATCGAGCATCTGACCCGCGGCACGGCCGGCAGCGTCGACGCCTTCATCGTGGTGGTGGAGCCGGGCCAGCGGAGCCTGCAGACGGCGAAGCACATCGAGTCCCTGGCGCAGGGGCTGGGCGTGAAGCAGGTCTTCGTTGTGGGCAACAAGGTGCAGCGGGAGACGGACAAGGAGTTCGTGCAGAAGAACCTGCCGGGGATGACGGTGCTGGGTTTCATGAGCTACACGCCGGACACGGTCAAGGCCGATCTCGACGGCCGTTCGCCCTTCGATGCATCACCCGGGGCGGTCGAAGAAGCAAAGAAGATCAAGGCGGCGCTGGACCAGCTCATGAAGAAATAACCTTCCGTGAAAGATACGATCAGAAAACAGGTCCTCGACGCGCGGCTCAAGCTGACGGCTGAGCAGCGGAGGGTAAAGAGCGCGGAGATCGAGGCCAAACTGTTCGGCCTTCCGGAGTAC
>JAAXXJ010000101.1 GCA_013334545.1 Nitrospirota bacterium
CTATACCATCAAGGCGGAGTTCAACAACAAGCCGCACAAGCGCGGTGTCCTGTCCATGGCCCGGTCGCAGAGCCCGGACAGCGCCGGCTCGCAGTTCTTCATCTGCGTGAAGGATTCGAACTTCCTGGACCGGCAGTACACGGCGTTCGGCGAGGTGGAGAGCGGCATCGAGGTTGCCGACAAGATCGTCTCGCAGCCGCGGGACGCCAACGATAACCCGAACGACCGCATCGAGATGAAGATCAAGGTCATAGAGCCGAAGAACCCGTAAGGCCGACACGGGGAAGGGGGACGCGGAGATAGAGGAATGAAAAATGGCAGCGTCTCAGTACCGTGAGATTCTGCATTCTCCCGCGACCTTTCTGGTTACCAGGACGTTGTCCTGGCTTTGCTGTGCTGAGCCCAGGGGTGTCCGCAGTTCCCGCAGCGTGTCGCGGGAATTGCGAACGATCGGGATAAACAGCTTTCCTTAAGGATCGAAGATTCTCTGCAATCTGCTGCAGGAAGCTCAGAGGACCCAATTGAAACAGAACATCAAGAAGATCGTCGTCGCCTATTCCGGCGGCCTGGACACCTCGGTCATCATCACGTGGCTCAAGGAGACCTACGGCTGCGAGGTCATCGCCTTCACTGCCGATATCGGCCAGGGTGAAGAGCTGGAGCCGCTCCGGGACAAGGCGATCAGGACCGGAGCGAGCAAGATCCATATCGACGACCTCCGCGAGGAGTTCGTGCGGGACTTCGTGTTCCCCCTGCTCCGGGCGAATGCCGTTTACGAGGGCCGCTACCTCCTCGGCACCTCCATCGCCCGGCCGCTCATCGCCAAGCGTCAGATCGAGATCGCCGAGAAAGAGGGTGCCGACGCGGTTTGCCACGGCGCCACGGGCAAGGGAAACGACCAGGTCCGGTTCGAGCTGACCTACTTCGCGCTCAAGCCCGGTGTGAAGATCGTTGCGCCCTGGCGCGAATGGACCATGAAAGGCCGCGAGGAATTGATCGACTATGCGGCAAAGCACAAGATCCCGGTGACGGCGACCAAGTCCAAGCCGTTCTCGACGGACCGGAACCTCCTGCACATCAGCTACGAAGGCGGTGTGCTCGAGGATCCGTGGGCGGAATCCACGGCGGACATGTATACCATGGCAGTTCCGGTGGAAACAGCGCCGGACAAGGCCGAGTATGCCGAGGTTGAATACGCGGCTGGGAATCCCGTGGCGATCAATGGCAGGAAACTTGGGCCGGCGGCGCTCCTGACAGAGGCGAACCGTATCGCGGGAGCCCACGGCGTAGGCCGCGTGGACCTCGTCGAGAACCGCTATGTGGGCATGAAGTCGCGCGGTGTGTACGAAACGCCGGGCGGCACGCTGCTCCATGCCGCACACCGGGCGGTCGAATCCATCACGATGGACCGTGAGGTGCTGCACCTCCGGGACAGCCTGATCACCCGGTATGCCGAGCTCGTGTACTACGGGTACTGGTTCTCGCCCGAGCGTGCCATGCTCCAGACCGCCATCGACGAGGCACAGAAGAACGTGACGGGCACGGCGCGCATTAAGCTGTACAAAGGGAACTGCGACGTCGTCGGACGGAAATCAGCCGTCTCGCTCTACCGTCCGGACCTCGCGACCTTCGAGGCCGACACGGTGTACGACCAGAAGGACGCCGAAGGCTTCATCCGCTTGAACGCTCTGCGGCTGAGGGTGGGAGCAAAGACGAGAGGGTAAGGGAGAAAAGGAAACAAGGCTGGACAAGGCTTTAGCCGAGTCCCACCTTCTCAACTTCGTACCTTCAGCGCGAAGAAAAACCATGGCACAACGAACGGCTAAAAAGAAAAAAGGCGCCAAGACGGAAAAGGCACGGAAGCCCTGGGGCGGCCGGTTCACCGAAGCGACGAACGCGCTCGTGGAGGAGTATACCGCGTCGATCCAGTATGACTGGCGCCTCTTCCCCTACGATATCGCCGGCAGCGTCGCTCATGCAGCCATGCTGGGCAAGACCGGGATCATCACGGAGAGAGAAGCCCGGAAGATCATCAACGGGCTCAAGGGCATCCTCCAGGAGATCACCGACGGCAAGCTCGAGTTCAGCATGGAGCTGGAAGACATCCACATGAACATCGAGAACAGGCTGGTCCGGAAGATCGGGCCGGTGGGCGGCAAGCTCCATACGGCACGGAGCAGGAACGACCAGGTGGCCCTGGACCTCCGCATGTATCTCCGGGACGAGATCATGGAGATCCGGCGGCTCCTTCGGGGGCTGCAGAAGACGGTCATCGGCCTCGCCGATCGGAACCAGGACGCCGTGATGCCGGGCTATACCCATCTCCAGCGGGCACAGCCGGTGCTGTTCGGCCACCATTTGCTCGCCTACTACGAGATGTTCGAGCGGGACCGCGACCGCCTGGCGGACTGCTACCGCCGGGTGAATATCATGCCGCTTGGTGCCGGCGCGCTGGCGGGAACGGTGCTGCCCATTAACCGGAAGATGGTGGGAGATCTGCTCGGGTTCGGCGGCATCGCAGAGAACAGCATGGACGCCGTGTCGGACCGCGACTTTGCTGTCGAGTTCGTGTCCGTGTGCAGCCAGATCATGGTTCATCTCTCCCGGCTTGCCGAGGAGCTTGTGCTGTGGTCGTCGGCAGAGTTCGGGTTCATCACGATCGCCGATGCCTACACCACCGGCTCGTCCATCATGCCGCAGAAGAAGAATCCCGACGTGGCCGAGCTGTCGCGGGGCAAAGCGGGCAGGGTCTTTGGGAACCTGACGGCCCTTCTTACGATCATGAAGGGACTTCCCCTGTCGTACAACCGGGACATGCAGGAGGACAAGGAACCGGTCTTCGACACCGCCGACACGGTGAGCCAGGCGCTGGCGGTGATGGCGGCGATGCTGGACAGCATCACCGTCCACCGGGACGCGATGCGGCATGCCGCCGAGGACGGATTCATCACCGCAACGGACCTTGCAGACTATCTGGTCCGGAAAGGGCTGCCGTTCCGCCAGGCCCACGAAGTCGTGGGCAGGGCGGTGCTCAAGGCGCTCGAACTGACCTGCGGCCTCAAGGACCTGCCGCTCGCCGAGTATAAGAAGCTCTCGGCGCTCATCACCAGCGATGTGTACCGGTCGCTGTCCGTCGATGCGTCGGTCGGCAGGCGGATCTCCTACGGCGGCACCGCCCCGGCAAACCTCAAAAAGCGGCTCGCAGCGCTCAAGAAGCTGGTGAAATGAACGCCGGACCGCGCAGAGCAGTTCTTGCAGCGGCCGCGGTCCTTCTTCTTGTGTCGGCGGTCTCCTGCGGAAGGAAGACTGACCCCATCACACCCGACAGCCCGCGGCCCGCGGCCGTGACCGGCATCAGGGTCGCCGTGCGGGACGCGGTGGCCTATCTCTCCTGGCCGGTTCCTGCGAAGAACGTGGAGGGCAAGAGCCTGGACCCCGCGGAGATCAGGGGCTTCCGGGTCTATCGGGCAGAAGCAGGCCGCGACCGGAAGCGGCCGCTTTACCGGCAGGTAGCCGAGATCAGCATGGCAAATCCCGCGCCCGCGGAGGTGCGGAACGGCATCGTGAACTGGAGCGACACCGGCCTGCAGTACGGGAGGGTGTACGTGTACCGCGTCCGGGCGTACAGCATGAAGGGCGGCGTAAGCGGGTATTCGGACGAGGTGCGGGCGGCGCCGCTCCTGTCGCTTTCCCCGCCGAAGAATCTCGCCGCTGAGAGCGGGGACACCGTCGTGACGCTTACGTGGGATGCCGTCACCACGAAGTCCGACGGCAGTCTGCATCAGGGGTTCGTGGGGTACGTCATCTACCGCGGGATGGGACCGGGCAAGTATGACGAAGCGCCGCTGAACAAGGAGCCGGTAGCGGCTGCCATGTACCGTGACACCACTGTCGCCAACGGCAAACAATATTATTATCGTGTCCGCACCGTGGACAGCCCGGTGAAGCCGTGGCAGGAGAGCCTCGACTCACTCGAGGTCCCGGCAACGCCGCGGGACACGACACCTCCCGAGCCGCCGACGAACATCACGGTGGTCCCGGGCATCGGACGCGTGTTCCTCACCTGGAGCGAGAACAAGGAGAGCGATCTGGCCGGATACCATGTCTACCGGTCGGTCAAGGGCGGCGCCGGCTACGAGCGGCTCACGGCCAAGCCGCTTAACCGGTCGACCTTCTCCGACGAGACGGTGAAACAGGGCACAACGTACTACTACGTCATCACCGCCGTGGACAAGAGCGGGAACGAGAGCCGCCGCTCAAAAGAGCAGAAGACCTACACGGAAAAGATCAGGTAACGCCATGCATGATTTCGAATACAAGAACGGAGAGCTTCATTGCGAGGGGATTCCGCTCCGGACCATCGCCCAGCGCGTGGGGACGCCATTCTATTGCTACAGCAGCAACACGCTGTCCAGCCATTTCCGCGCTTTTGACCGGGCCTTCGCCGGAGCGCCGCATCTCATCTGCTTTGCCGTGAAGTCGAATCCCGGCGCGGCGGTCCTCCGGGTGCTGGGTCGGGAGGGTGCGGGTGCCGATATCGTTTCCGGAGGAGAACTCTTCCGCGCGCTTCGGGCCGGGATCGATCCCAAGAAGATCGTGTACGCCGGCGTGGGAAAGCGGCGTGACGAGATCGAGTACGCGCTCAAGATGGATATCCTCATGTTCAATGTCGAGTCGGGCGACGAGCTGCAGGCCATCGACCGTGCCGCCAAGGACATGCATACGACTGCGCGGATCGCCCTGCGCGTGAACCCGGACATCGATCCCCGTACCCACGCGTACATCTCCACGGGGCTCAAGGAGAACAAGTTCGGTATTCCCCTCGAGCAGGCGCTGGAGCATTACCAGGTCGCGAAAGGCCTTACGAACATCGAGGTCGTCGGCATCCACCAACACATCGGTTCGCAGATCACCGAGATCCAGCCGTTCGTCGACGCGCTCACCAAGATCACGGGCTTCGTGAAAGAGCTCCGAACGGCGGGCATCGGCATCAAGTACATCAACATGGGTGGCGGCCTCGGCATCACGTACAAGGACGAGACGCCGCCGCTGCCGAAGGACGTGGCTCAGGCCGTCCAGCCGCTCCTCAAGGAGTGCGGCTGCACAATCGTCATGGAACCCGGCAGGGCCATCGTGGGCAACGCAGGGATCCTGGTCACCAGCGTTCTCTATCACAAAAAAAGCGGCGAAAAGAAGTTCGTGATCGTGGACGCGGGTATGAACGATCTCATCCGCCCGAGCCTGTACGAGGCCTATCACGATATCCGGCCCGTTGCCAGGCAGGAACAGCCGGTGAACACCGTGGTGGACGTCGTGGGTCCCATTTGCGAGTCCGGCGACTTTCTCGCCAAGGACCGCGAGATGCCGGCGGTGAAGCAAGGCGAGCTTCTGGCGGTCATGGGTGCTGGGGCCTACGGCTTTTCCATGGCGTCCAACTACAACTCCCGTCCCCGGGTGGCCGAAGTGCTGGTGCGGGGGAACGATTATTATATCGTGCGCGAACGTGAGACCTACAATGACCTGGTGAAAGGCGAGAAGCTCCCGCGATGGCTGGAAGGGTAACGGCGGACACGGAGACCGGCATCAGAGACGAACATGAAAAAGGTCCCTTTTCATAAGATCCAGGGGAACGGCAACGATTTCATCCTGATCGACAACCGCCGGGGCATCCTGAAGGGGAAGGGCCTCAGCGGACTGGCCAAGACGGTCTGCCACCGGAACCGCTCCGTGGGCGCCGACGGGCTCATTGTGATCGTGCCGTCGAAGAAGGCTGACTTCAAGTGGCGGTTCTTCAATGCTGACGGGAGCGAGGCCGAGATGTGCGGCAACGGCTCGCGCTGCGCCGCACGGTTCGCCGTTCTCAGGAAGATCGCCCCGAAGAAGATGTCCTTCGAGACCCTGGCGGGCATCATCCACGCCGAGGTGAAGAAAGGGACGGTCCGGGTGCAGATGACGGGCGCCGGCGGCCTGCGGCAGAACATCGCCGTTCCGGTGGCGGGTGGGACGCGCACCGGACACTTCATCAATACCGGCGTGCCGCATCTGGTCTATCTTTCCGATCAACTCGGCGGCGAGGACGTCCAGGCCGTAGGCAGTGCCACGCGCTGGCATGATCTCTTCAAGCCCGCAGGCACGAACGTGAACTTCGTCCAGATCGACGGTCCGCACAAGCTGCGCATCCGGACCTATGAGCGCGGCGTCGAGGGTGAGACCCTCGCATGCGGGACCGGTGCGTTGGCTGCTGCGCTCATCGCTGCGTCCCTCGGAAGGGCTGCATCGCCGGTCACGGTCACCACGCGGGGCGGTGACCGGCTCATCGTTGCCTTTACGCGGGAAGGCGAAGAGTTCATCGACCTGTATCTCGAGGGTGAAGCAACGGTCGTGTGCGAAGGGACGCTGTACCTTTAGCGGAGAAACCTCGTCCCGGCACGGATCAACACAAGGAGGCTGATATGTTCAAGGGTTCAATGGTTGCGATCGTAACGCCGTTCAGGAACGGCAAAGTGGATGAAAAGGCCCTCGGCGACCTCATCGAGTTTCAGATCAAGAACGGCACGGATGTGATTGTCCCCTGCGGGACCACGGGCGAGTCGGCCACGCTCTCTCATGAGGAGCATCACCGCGTGGTGGAGTTCACGGTCAAGACCGTGAACAAGCGGGTCCCGGTCGTGGCCGGCGCCGGTTCGAACTCGACTGCTGAGACTCTCGAACTTGCCACGTATGCAAAGAAGGCGGGCGCCGACGGCGTTCTGCTCATCACGCCCTATTACAACAAGCCTACGCAGGAGGGCCTGTTCCTTCATTTCAAGAAGGTGACAGAATCCGTGGACATCCCCATCATCCTGTACAATGTGCCGGGCAGGACCAGCGTGAACATGCTGCCGTCCACGGTGGCGCGGCTCAGGACGTTCAAGAACATCGTGGGCATCAAGGAGGCCACCGGTGATATGAAGCAGGTGAGCGAGCTCATCCGGCTCTGCGGAACGGACTTCGACGTCATCTCCGGCGACGATTTTACCACACTCCCGCTCCTGTGCCTGGGCGGCGTGGGGGCAATCTCGGTGACGGCGAACATCGCGCCGGCTGACGCCGCGGCCATGTTCGATGCGTTCTTTGCCGGAAAGAGGGAAGAGGCGCTCAAGTACCACTTCAAGCTGGAGCCGCTCCACGGACCGATGTTCATCGAGACGAACCCCATTCCGGTGAAGACGTCGCTTGCGCTCATGGGGAAGATCGCCGAGGAGTTCCGGCTCCCCCTCTGTCCCATGGCCGATGCGAACAAGGACAAGCTCAAGAAGGCGCTGAAGGACTACGGATTAATCTGACATTAACCGCTACTGTCGCAGTGAATGGGCATGCAGGCCTGCGAGCTGGCACGTTTGCAAGCAACGGAGGTTACACATGATCAAGGCTGTCGTTACCGGCGCTGCCGGCCGGATGGGTTCCCGGATCATCAATATCCTCTCGACTACTGAGGACATTGCGCTGGCAGGGTCGCTGGAGAAGAAGGGGCACGCAGCGGTCGGTCAGGATGCGGGCCAGGCTGCCGGCATTGCTGCCACGGGCGTGAAGATCGTCGATGACCTGAATGCGGCGCTCGTATCCGGGGACGTGCTGATCGATTTCACCTTTCCCGAAACGAGCCTCGGCAATCTCAAGGCCTGCGCTGACCTGGGAAAAGCTGTCGTCATCGGATCCACGGGATTCACGAAGGAGCAGATGGCCGAGGTCGCGAAGCTCGTCCAGAGGGTGCCGTGCGTGCTTTCGCCGAACATGAGCGTCGGAGTGAACGTTTGCTTCAAGGTGCTCGCCGACCTGGCGAAGATCCTCGGCCCCGAGTTCGATGCCGAGATTGTTGAATGGCATCATCGTTTGAAAAAGGACGCCCCGTCCGGCACGGCTGTGCGCATGGGCGAGGTCGTTGCCAAGGCGCTTGGCCGCGATTATCAGAAAGCAGCCAAGTACCATCGTGAGGGCGTGACCGGCGTCAGGACGAACGAGGAGATCGGCATGCAGACGGTACGCGGCGGGGACATTGTCGGCGAACACACGGTCTATTTCATCGGGATGGGCGAACGGATCGAACTGACGCACCGGGCGCATACGCGCGATATGTTCGCGCGCGGGGCCGTGCGCGCGGCAAAGTGGGTCGTCGGCAAAAAACCAGGCCTCTACGACATGCAGGATGTGCTGGGTCTGAAATAAAAGGCGCAGGGTGCCGCGGGACAGACGGCTGTGCAGCCGCCATGGACGCTGCATCGTTCTTTCTGTTCGCCATGCTGTTGCATTGTTCGTCATGTCTGTCGTTACAGGATGCGGCCTTATCGTAAGCTCCTTCGGCTCCAGCCGGAGGGGCACCATGGGAAGGAGTCTATTGTGAACAAAGTGCATGTGCTTTTGATCGGATGTCTGCTGCTCCTCGCACCGGCCGGTATTCAGGCCTTCCCGCCTGATAAGACAGGGAACTGCCTTGACTGCCATAAACTGGAAAAGAAGGACGCCGAGGATATCATCAAGAAGCTTCTCCCGGCAGCCGCGGTGACCGACGTCAAGATGGCGCCGGTAAAGGGCTTCTGGGTGATCGAAGTGGAAATGAACGGCCAGCGAGGCGGGATCTTCCTGGATTTCACCAAGAAGTACCTGACGTCGCAGCTCGTGCCGCTGGAATTCGCTATCCGCCAGGCGGAGCAGCAGGCAAAACCGCAAAAGGTCGATTTCTCCAAGGTGTCTCTGAAGGACGCCGTGGTGTTGGGGGCGAAGAATCCGAAGAAGAAGGTCGCGGTATTCACCGATCCCGACTGCCCCTACTGCCGGAAACTGCATGAGGAGATGAAACAGGTGGTCGCCAAACGGAAGGACATTGCTTTCTACCTGCTCCTGTTCCCGCTACCGATGCACAAGGAAGCATATCCCAAGGTTCAGGCCGCGCTGTGCGAGAAGTCCCTGGCCCTGGTGGACGACGCATTCTCCGGCAAGGCCGTGCCCGAGCCGAAATGTACCAATGAGGCGCTGGAGCGGATCATTGCGATGGGCAGGGAGCTGAACATCAACGGAACTCCGACTCTGATCCGGGAGGATGGTACGCTGATGAGCGGGACAATGCCTTCGGACAAGCTCATCGAGTGGATCGACGGCAAATAACTTCCGCCCGGAAACGGGCACCCGTGACCACCGCCAGCGGCGGGCTTCGCCGCCATTTACTGGAGAAGCCATGATCCGCCGACCAAGGTCGGCGATTTTTTTCAGCAGGTGAATGGAGCGTGAGATGCGGCTCGTTCGGTTCCTGGTGCAGGGCAGGACGGCATACGGTATCCTGAACAACGACGAGACCGCCGAGCTGGATGGCGAAGGATACGCATCGCTCTCGTCCATCAGGGCGCGCCACCGGACAGCGGATGTGAGCCTCCTGGCACCGTGCGTCCCGACGAAGATCGTCGCCGTCGGCCTGAACTACCGCG
>JAAXXJ010000407.1 GCA_013334545.1 Nitrospirota bacterium
ACGTGATGCCCGTGTCCTTGTCGCCAAAGGGCTCGTAGATGAGCTCGATGTCCACGGTCATCTCGTAGTCGAGGATGTTTGTCACGTCCTTGCCGTCCTTCTTGACGAACTCAGCAGGGAAGGGGATCTCGAACTGTTCATGCACAGGCCTGTTCGGAGGCAGGCCGTTGTCGCGGATGATGCCGCTCTTCTCGTAGGGCCCGCGGCCCATCTTGTCGCCGCGGCCGAGCTGCTGGGGAATGGGCATGTAGATACGGGTATGCTTCGCTATCTCGTTTCCTTTTGAATCTTTCGCGGTCACTTCCAGGACCAGCCGGTTGGGCGTGGGTCAGCCGTCCGGGATGGCGTGGCCGGCGCGGTTGATCATCTCGATCTTGACCAGCGTCTGGGGGATCATCTTTGCCTTGTCGCGCCAGATGTAGCCCAAATTCTCGACCCGGAAGTCCACAGCCGCCTTTCCCATGTTCAGGTCATTGTAGCTCTGCATGTTGTGGCCGAGCTTGCTCTTCTTCATGTGGCATTCCTGGCAGCTTTCCTGGCCGCCCTCGGCTCGGTAGGCCCAGAGGTAGCTGCCGTAAAGCGTGCCGCATTGCGACGGGTTCTCGAGCTCGAAGTTCGGCCCGAGGCCGTGGCACTGGCCGCACAGGATGGATTCGGACATGATGGGGCTCTTCTTCATGACCGGGTGCGCGGGGTCCGGATGGCTGCCTTCCTTTGAACCGAAGACCTCGTTCTTCTGCGGGAAGCCATCCACCCATTTATGGGTGATGGCGTTCCGCTGGTGGCAGACGAGACAGTTGATGCTGATCTTGGTCAGCTGCTGTTCGGCCTTGTGCTTCGCGTCGTCGCTTGCCTTGGGGTCCATGAAGATGTTCACGTTCTTCACGATCTCCTTGGCAACGTCGTCCGTGGCGTCCGCCAGCTGGGGAAGGTGGCATTTCGTGCAGATGGCGAGGTGGCGGTTCTCCACGTCCTCGGGCTTCTTGACGCCGGAATGCTTCCAGCCCATGAGCCCCACGGTGACCGTTGTCTTGATCGTCGCCGCGGTCCTGCCGGTGCCATAGATCGAACGGGCATGGAGCGATTTTTCCCATTCCTGGTAGATCTCCTCATGGCACTGCTTGCATCCTGTCGAGTCGTACATCTTGGCCAGTTCGTCGATGGTCCTTGCTTTTTTGCCTTCCGCCGCCGCGGCCAGTGCCCCTGTCGGCAGCAGGAGCGGCAGCGCGAGGAATGCAAGTACTGCTGTGGTACGAATGGTTCTCATTCCTTTCCTCCTTTCCGTGAGTGTGGTGGGTCAGCAACAGGTGAATCCAGGAGCGAGCGCATGCCCCGTAGCTTGCTGCGGAGAATGCGAGCGATTAGAAAATACTACATTGAGGATCGAAGATTCCCTGCTGCTTGCTGCAGAGTGCTTCAATACGAAAAAGGCGGGATCGTGTGACCGGTCCCGCCTTCGCATGTACCTGCTCGTGGTACGTTAGCTTTTTGCGCCCTTGTCCGACTTCTTCTCCCGGGCCTCTTTCTTCCGCTTCCGGCCCGCCAGGTACGCCTCGATCGGCCGCCACCCGAAGGACATGCTGCCCGCAGCCGCCGATGCCACGCCATCGACCAGCTTCTTGCCGATCAGGCTCAGGGTCATCGCGATGCCGATGAAGGGAAGGAACACCGCGAAGACCAGGCCGATCACCGGGGCCGCCATCAGCATGACTACAACGGGCGCCTTGAGGTACCGGGCCTTCCCGTCTCCCGGAAGCACGCCTTCCTGCTCCATCTGCACCCGGCTGCCGTTCGCCAGATTCCAGTAGGTCCCTGCCTTCACGGTATGTCCGCCCTTGGTCAACATGTTCGTTCCCTCCTTTGGGTGATCTCTTGTTCTTGTTGATCTAAAGATACCCGAGAAACGGAAAAAGGGAAATCGGCATTAGTTCTTATGGTGATGGGTATTTGTTCCTAGGAAGAAGTTCGTAGCGGAGAGAGGATATCCTGCCTGGAGAACACCGTCAAGCGAGCGGGGACAGGCGGGACCGGCATGTCGGTCGTGCGCAATAGAAAAGCGGCCCGAAGGCCGCTTGGTGAACATCGGTAGGGCGAGACCAGAACTACTCGAGGATGTGGATGATCTGGACCACGTCGTTGCGCAGAGCGTCTGAGGGGTGGACCTTGACGCTCTTGCCGGCGATAGTGGTCGAGAAGGAGGGCTCACCCATGTGCTTCTGATAGGCCTCGCCGAGCTTGAGGGACATGATCTGGAGCTTCTTGTTGGAGAGCCCCTTGTCCTTGGCGAGCGTCTTCATGTTGTGCTCCTTGCCGTCATGGAACCAGGCCATGCCGAACATGGCCGGCGGCTTGCCGATGAAGCAGTAGACCGCCTCATCAGCGGGTACGAATTCGAGCGTGTCGTTCATCTTGGCGACGAACGCTTCGAGCTCGGTCTTGAACTTCTCCAGCCGCTTCGCCGCGGGGCTGGCCGGGTCGAGCGGGGGAAGTACTTCCTTTTTGCCGAACAGATTGCCGAATAATCCCATAGCACACCTCCTGAGAGAGAATAGCGAGGACTGCCCGGAGCGGTCTCTCGTGTTCGCGATGAATGCCTGGATGGCGAGGGGAGGGGGCGCC
>JAAXXJ010000408.1 GCA_013334545.1 Nitrospirota bacterium
GTAACAATTGCAGCTCAAGAGTGCGATCCGGTCGCCCCGCCTGAGCCCCTGCTCCAGGAGGAACGACGCGAATACGGAGGCAAGCCGGTCCATTTCCCGGTAGGAATATTTCCTGCCTTCGAACTTAACGAACGTCTTCCGGGGGATCCGCTGGGCCTGCTCTCCCAGCATCTGGTCGAGAGGTAGAATCTCCTTTTTCATGGCCAGAAGTATAACATAGGCGCCCGCAAGGGGAAAAGGAAAAAATACGCCTTCGTCGCGCACACCCCGCATCCCGTGCCTGGAGACCGGCAGGATTTCCCCTGACACAATACAGGATCTATATTTTCTATCATTGATGGAGGGGACGCGGCATCTGCTGCAAGGCATCATCCGCGAGAGGCGCCACAGAGGATAGCAGATGGGCAGGGAGACAAGCTCCCAGCCCGGTTTTTTCGGTGGTCACGTAAAAAAGAAAAGGCAGGTCACCTGACGGTGAACTGCCTCCATTGGTTGATGTGGTTGATAGGCGGTGCTCAGACCTTTACGACATTTGCTGCCTTCGGACCCTTCGGGCTGTCTTCAATGTCGAACGTCACTGCCTGACCTTCGGCCAGGGACTTGAAGCCAGCGTCCTGGATCGCAGAAAAGTGAACGAACACGTCTGCGCCGTCCTCTGCGGCAATGAATCCAAAACCCTTGGAGTCATTGAACCACTTCACGGTTCCTTTTGCCATGTGTGCGGAACCTCCTTCCGTGAGAATTCGAAGAAGCGGAAACGTGCGTCACAAAAAAACCGCAAAGATGGGATCTTTGCGGCCGCGTGAACGACAAAGACTTCCGAACTTCAGGGCCGATATTCGCATACCCCCCGGCCAAAGTCAAGGATTATTTTTCATAACCTCCATAACCTCTTCGTCCTCTTTCCGCCAGGCAGGATCAACGATGCAAAGGAACGCCAGGTCCACAGGCCCGCTGTTCGTGATCTGCTGCTTTGCCTTCGGCGGGATGTAGACCGTGTCCCCTGCTACCACCCGTTTCGATCCGCCGTCGATGTGCATGATGGCCTCGCCGGACAGGATGTAATAGACCTCCGATGTCCTGAGGGCATGGAGCCACGTGGTCTCCCCGGGGGCTACCACGGCATGCGCGAGGCTATACCGGAGCGCCAGGTCCGCCTTATCCGGATGCAGGATCTCCCGGAGCGTGCAATTGTCGCCTGCGGTGAACGCAGGACAGTCGTTCAAGCTGCGAATGAACATGGCTCCTAGGTACCTCCGCCCCTGATGACCGCTGCCACGGCCTCGGAAAGGTCGCGCAGCCGGTAGGGCTTGGTCACCACCCCCTGGAACCCGTAGGAGCGAAAATCGGACATGACCGGATCATGCGAATATCCGCTGGACACGATGATCCGTGCCGCCGGGTCGATCTCGAGCAGTTTCCGGACGGCCTCTTTTCCTCCCATGCCTCCGGGGACCGTAAGGTCCATGATGACCGCGCCAAAGGGGCGGCCCGCTTCCTGCGCCTGCCGGTACTTGGCAATGGCCTCGCCGCCCTCGCCTGCGTAGTCCACGGTGTAGCCCAGCCGCACCAGCATGTCACCCGTGGTGCTCCGCATCTCCTCCTCGTCATCCATGACCAGGATATGCCCGTTCCCCTTCGTGTACGTGTCGTCCCGCCATGAATAGGTGACGTCCCCCTGCGACGCAGGCAGGTAGATATGGAAGGTTGTGCCTCTGCTCGGCTCGGATTCGACGGTAAGGAGGCCGTCATGCTTCCGGATGATCGAGTAGCTGGCTGCAAGCCCGAGCCCGCTCCCCTTCTGCTTGGTGGTGAAAAAGGGATCAAAGACCTTCGTAATGTGCTCCGCGGGAATGCCGGTGCCTTCGTCCTCGACCGATATCTTCACATACCGCCCCGCGCCGAGCGGAAGGTCGTTGCCCGGCCCGAGGGTGATGTTCTGCGCGGAGATCCGGATGATCCCGCCCGAAGGCATGGCATGGTCGGCGTTGATCAGCAGGTTATTGAAGACCTGCATCATCTGCCCTTCGTCGGCCTCGACGGGCCACAGGCCCCTCGGGATAGCGAGCTCATGCAGGACGCGGGAGTTCTGCAGGGAGAACCCGGCCGCCTCGGAAATGACACCGGCAAGGGCGATGAGCTTCTTGACCGGCGCGCCGCCGCGCGAGAAGGTGAGCAGCTGCCGGGTCAGCTCCTGCGCCCGGAGGGAGGCCTGTTCCGCCTTGACGAGATGATGGGAGGCGGGGTTCGCCGGGTCCACGTCCAGCATGGCCAGCGATAAATTCCCCATGATGGAGCCCAGGAGGTTGTTGAAATCGTGGGCAATGCCGCCGGCAAGCAGCCCCAGGGACTCCAGCTTCTGCGCCCGGGACAGCTCGAACTCCATGCGCTCCCGCTCGGTGATCTCCTGTTGAAGCCGGACATTGGCCTTCTTGAGCTCCGCGGTCCTTTCTTCCACAAGGTCCTCGAGCCGTTCTCGGTGCTTCTTCAGCTCATCTTCGGCCTGTTTGCGCTCTGTTATATCGCGAACCGCCTCGATGCCGGCGATGATCTCGCCTTTCGCGTTCCGGAGAGGGGAAGAGCTTATCTCGATATGACGTATCCCGTCCTGGGAA
>JAAXXJ010000409.1 GCA_013334545.1 Nitrospirota bacterium
TCGAGCCGCAGACCGGGCAGACATCGGGCGCCGAACCTTCAGCCGTGTAGCCGCAGACCGAGCAGACATAATAGTCGGTGTCCACGTTCCTGCCAAGGCCGTCCAGAACCTTCTGATAGAGCGCCGCGTGGACCTTTTCCACCTCGTTGGCGTAGTTAAAGCTCCGGAGCGCTGCGTCCTTGCCCTCCGCCTTCGCGTCAAGAATCATCTGCGGATACATGTTCTGGAACTCGTAGGACTCTCCATTGATCGCGTCCATCAGGTTTTCTTTCGTAGACTTGACAACGCCGAGCTCCCGCAAATGGTTGTGGGCATGGATGGTCTCAGCCGCGGCCGCGGCCCGGAAGAGCCTTGCGGCCTGCTTGTAGCCTTCCTGCTCAGCCTTCTTCGCATAAGCGAGATACTTCCGGTTCGCCTGGGACTCGCCGGCGAACGCGTCCTTCAGATGCTGTTCCGTCTTGGCCATGATGCCTCCTTAGAGAATAATATATAAGTTGTTTGCCGCCGTATCGCGTTAAATGCCATGCAACGAACGTACATGCAGGGAGTCCGTGTTCCTCGCTTGCCAGCTGGCAAGCTTGCAGGCCTGCAAGCAAAGATCCTTACCGCACCTTCTCGAACTCCGACTTTGGCGCGTTGCAGACCGGGCAGGTCCAATCGTCCGGGAGCTTCTCGAAGGGAGTCCCTTCCTTTGCCTCGTCATACTCGTAACCGCACACAGTGCATCTCCACATAGTTCCTCCCTTCGTGAAACGGAATATACTTGGTATTGTAGCAGATTTTTTTCGGGATGGGCCGTGTAGGCGGGACCCTCCAGCGGTAGTGGGAAACTCCGGTAATACTTCAATGTCCTGCTGCGATATTATGCCACCTTTTCAAAGGAATCCTTACCGGCCTTGCAGATCGGGCACTTCCAGTCGTCGGGAAGGCTCTCGAAGGGCGTCTTCTGGTCCTTTTCCCTATAGAGCCACCGGCAGGCTGCGCAACGCCACAATCCGAAATCCTCGCGCTCGCCATCCTTCTTGACCAACTCCCAGCCCTTTGCCAGGAAATCCTCTAACCTTGGGGGATAGAACCCGGAGAAGATGGTCTTGTCGCGTGCGTCCTCGAAGAAGACCTCGACCTCGAACTGACCCTTCTTGACCGTGTAGCCCCAGGCGAAGGTGTCCTTCGACTCAGGGCCCGAAGCCTTGGCCGCGAACGAGATCTTGTCTCCGCTACGCTTCACCTTGGACCAGCTGTAACAACAGGGCAGCACCGCCGTGCACCCGCACTTGCCGTTCTTGAGCTCGAGCCCGTCGACGCTTAGGCCGCCGGGGACCTTCTCGATCCGGACATCCATGCATCCTCCCGAATATCAGTGGTTGAGCCGCTGTTGTTTGAAGATCCTGTGGTCGCAGGCGATGCAGCGCGTCTCCTCCTCGCCGGTCCAGAGGTCCACGCCGGTCCCGCAGGCCGGGCATGTCACGATCGTCATCAGCACCGGGACGGACACCAGGCACGCCGCCGGCTGTTTACGCTGCGTTCTTTGCTTTTCTCCAACCTTCATGGTGTAACTTCTCCGTTCTCTCGACGGCCCAGGACTTGAGCTGCTTGAGGTATTCCAAGGGGTCCGTTTTCGCCAAGGCGATGATCTTCTCCCGTTCCCGGACGCTGTCAAGGTGGTCGCCGGGATAGACGCCGTTCCAGGTGCAGTACCCCTGGTCGAACAGCACCGACGGCGTGATCTCTCCCTTGATATGCTTCTCGCCCACGAACTTCGCCGCTTCCATGTCATACCGAATCATCCAGCCGTTGTCGCTGACCATGGTCGCCGGGTCCGGCGCCACATCCTTGGAGCAGGACGGGCAATAGAGCCCCTTGATCACCTGTTCGGGCATGATGTTGTCCTTGAAGTGGAATGACACGGTCCGCGATCCGCACGCGCAATTTCTCTCATAAGCCATACACATGGTTACGTTCCTCCGATCATGAATCCAGGAGCGAGCGCTAACCCGCGGTTTGCTCCCGGTTTAGTAAGCGATTAGAATAAATATTTTACCCTGAGGATCGAAGATACCCTGCAGCTTGCTGCAGGGAGCTTCCATAGGTTCGCTTCTTGCAATCGGGACAGGTCCCGAAGAACTCGATATGGTTGCCCGTGATCTCGAATCCGGCGCGGTCCCGGTCGGCGACCGGCAGCCGGAACTCCACCTGGACATCCACGATCCGTCGGCACCGCGTGCAGATGAGGTGGTGGTGCGGACGGGGATTCGGATCGAACCGCTTTTTTCCCGGGTCGGCCGTGAGCTCCGCCACCATGCCGTTCTGCTTCAGCGTTTCCAGGGTGTTGTAGACCGTTGCGAAGGACATGGTCGGGTATTTTCGCAAAACGGCCTTGTAAACGTCCTCGGCCGAAGGATGGGACAGGTTCCCCTCCAGGTAGTCAAGGATGGCGATCCTTTGCGGGGTGAGCTTGATCCCCAAGTTCCGATATTTTTCTCCGCGCGGTATCGTATCGGTTTTCATGTTTGGAAATATTATCATTTTAGAATTGTTCTTGTCAAGAGAATTCTCGCATCTTTTCACCGTACCCCCGCTCCCTCCGGCTCATCCTTGACTAGAACTATACT
>JAAXXJ010000102.1 GCA_013334545.1 Nitrospirota bacterium
ATCTTCAAGGCCTTCTCGCGGTTCTTGAGCTGAGACCGCTCGTCCTGGCAAGCGACAACTTCTCCCGTGGGTATATGGGTGATGCGGACCGCGGAGTAGGTGGTGTTCACGCTCTGGCCGCCGGGACCCGATGAGCAGTAGGTGTCGATCCGCAGGTCCTTCTGCTCGATCTGGACGTCCACGTCCTCGGCCTCGGGGATCACCGCGACCGTGACGGTCGAGGTGTGGATCCTGCCGCTCGACTCCGTTGCAGGGACGCGCTGGACGCGGTGCACGCCGCTCTCATACTTGAGCCTGCTGAACACGCCCTTGCCCTGGATTTGGGCGATGATCTCCTTGGCCCCGCCCACGCCGGTGGTGCTCATGTCGAGGAGCGTGAGCTTCCAGCGCTTCTTTTCGGCATACCGCGTGTACATGCGGAAAAGCTCGGCAGCGAAGAGGCCCGCCTCGTCGCCGCCGGCGCCGGCCCGGATCTCGAGGAAGATGTTCTTCTCGTCCCGCGGGTCCTTCGGCACGAGCATGAGCCGCAGGTCCTGCTCCATCTGCTGGCTCTTCGGTCCGAGCTCCTTCAGCTCCAGCTCGGCCATCTGGCGCATCTCGGCGTCGGCGGACTTGTCCTGGCTGATCTCCTCGGCCTCCTTGAGCTGGCGGAGGAGATCGTTGTAGGCGCGGTAGTGCTGCACCACCCCCTCGATGTCCGACCGCTCTTTCGAATACTTCTGGTACTTCTGATGGTCGGCGGCGACAGAGGGGTCGGCCAAAAGCCTGGTCAGCTCGTCGTATTTTTCGGCGACTGCTTCGAGTTTTTTAAACATAAGATCACAAGTTTGCCACGGAGGCACAGAGACACGGAGCGAGACCAAAGAACCCTTGACACGGATTTACACTGATAACGACCTTGGAAAATTCATGATAATTCAAATGGCGGATCATGCTTCTTCCGGTTTCAAATCCGCTTTTATCTGTGTCAGAGATTTTCTCTGTGCCTCAGTGTCTCTGTGGCGGATGCCGGTCGCTTCCAACAAAAAACCCCGCCTCAGCGGGGTTCCATGGCAAGGGCCTCGTCCATGGCCCGGATGGCCACTTCGAGCTGGTCGTCCGACGGCTCCCGTGTCGTGAGCCGCTGCAGAAGCAGCCCCGGGTAGATGAGCGCCTCGATGATCCTGTTGCCTCGCTTCTTCGCGCTATACTTGATGAACTCGTACGACAGACCCGCGATGACCGGAAGCAGGACGAGCCGCGAGGCCGCCTTGGCCCAGAGGGGCCAGCTACCCGGGATCATCGAGAAGAGCATGATGGACAGCACCATGACCACCATGAGGAAGCTCGTTCCGCAGCGCGGGTGGATGCGGGTGTATTTCCGCGCATTCTCAACGGTGAGCGGCTCCCCGGCTTCGTAGGCACCGATGGCCTTGTGCTCGGCGCCGTGGTATTCGAAGACCCGGCGGATATCCTTCATGAACGAGATGCCGGACACGTACCCCAGGAACAGGCCCACCCGGATCGCGCCGTCGGTCAGGTTGAAGAGAACATTTCCCTTGAAAGCGCTGTACTGCGTACCGAGCAGCTGCGTGAGCAGGAGGGGGAGCGCCAGGAAGAGCCCGAGGGCGAACGCCAGCGCCAGGACCATCGTGCCGGCCATGGCAAGGGGGCTGATCTCCTCCTGCCGGCCTTCCTCGTTCTCCATTGCTTCGTTCGCGGAAAAGTTGAGCGCCCGGACGCCGAGCACCATGGCCTCGAAGAGCGCGACCGAACCGCGGAGGACCGCCTTTTTGAGAAGGGGGAACCGTTCTCCGATGGGCAGGATCGCCTCCTTCAGGAGGGCGATCTCCGCACCGGGCTTGCCGCCCTTGCGCACGGCCACGGTGAAGGCGTGCGGCGACCGCATCATGACGCCTTCCAGGACCGCCTGGCCGCCTATGGACAGTTTTTCCGACAAGATCGGGACCTCGTGGGGGGAAGTATCAGCGGGAGAGAAGCGCGCCGGACTACGCCTTTTTATACTTCTTGCGGAACTTGTCGACGCGGCCTTCGGTGTCGATGAGCTTCTGCTTGCCCGTGAAGAACGGGTGGCAGTTCGAGCAGATGTCGAGCTTCACGTTCTCCCTGGTGGAGCGGGTGAGGAACGACACGCCGCAGGCGCAATGGACCGTCGTCGTCTTGTAGTTGGGGTGGATACCGTCTTTCATGGAACGACCTCCGTAAACTGTTGTCACCACGGATGAACACGGCGAAATCGCCTGATCGGATCTGGGCTGCCCGTTTCCCGTCGGTTATGCCTAGCCTTCGCTCGGCAAGGGATGAATAATATACCAAAGATATTCAAAAAACAAGCGAAAAATTACTTGTTCATGGAATCGAGGAAGTCCCGGTTCGTCTTGTTCTGTTTAAGCTTCTCCAGCAGGAACTCCATGCTCTCCACCGTTGAGAGGGGGTTCAGGACCTTGCGGAGCACCCACATGCGGTTGAGATCGTCCTTGTCCACCAGCAGCTCCTCCTTCCGGGTGCCTGAGGCGTTGATATCGATGGCCGGGAAGACACGCTTTTCGACCAGTTTCCGGTCGAGGTGGAGCTCCATGTTGCCGGTGCCCTTGAATTCCTCGAAGATCACATCGTCCATGCGGCTGCCCGTGTCCACCAGGGCCGTGGCGAGGATGGTGAGGCTGCCGCCGCTCTCGATGCTCCGGGCGGCGCCGAAGAACCGTTTGGGCCGCTGGAGCGCGTTGGCGTCCAGGCCCCCGGAGAGCACCTTGCCGCTGGCCGGGATGATGGCGTTGTGCGCCCGCGCGAGGCGCGTGATGCTGTCGAGCAGGATGACCACGTCCTTCTTGTGCTCCACGAGCCGCTTGGCCCGCTCGATCACCATATCGGCGACCTGCACATGCCTCTGGGGCGGTTCATCGAAGGTGGACGCGATGATCTCCGTGTTCACCTGGCGCGCCCAGTCGGTCACTTCCTCCGGCCGCTCATCGATGAGCAGCACGATGAGCTTGATGTCCTTGTGGTTCTTCAGGATGGCCTTGGCGATCGCCTGGAGGAGCATGGTCTTGCCGGTGCGCGGCGGCGCCACGATCATGCCGCGCTGGCCCATGCCGATGGGCGTGACGAGGTCCATGGCGCGTGTGGTGTAGTCGGTCGGGGCATGTTCAAGCTTGATCTTCTTTTCCGGGTAGTAGGGCGTGAGGTTGTCGAACAGGATCTTGGTGCGGGATATCTCGGGGTCCTCGTAGTTGACGGCGTCGACCTTGAGGAGGGCGAAATAGCGCTCGCCTTCCTTTGGCGGCCGGATCTGGCCGGAGACGGTGTCGCCGGTCCGGATATTGAACCGCCTGATCTGGGAGGGGGAGACATAGATGTCATCGGGGCCCGGCAGGTAGTTGTAGTCCGGCGCCCGCAGAAAGCCGAAGCCGTCGGGCAGGATCTCGAGGACGCCTTCGCCGAAGATCATGCCGTTCTTCTCGGTCTGGGCGTTCAGGATCGCAAAGATCAGGTCCTGTTTGCGCATGCCGCTCGCGCCTTCGACCTTCAGTTCATCCGCCATGGTGGCAAGTTCGGCGATGCTTTTCCCTTTGAGCTCTACGAGGTTCATGGTTCTACTCCTTGGGCCGCGGTCTGCAGACGGGCAGAGAGGGCATGGTGTGGGCGGGGTACGGGTCGGAAACGGCGGTGAGTTCTGCTCCTGGTCTGGTGGTTTCAGGCAAGACGAGAGAATGTCATCAGCGGATCACGGCTCGTGTTCCATCAACGCCTGGTTATGTCTGTACGTACGGCTGTAGATTACCTTTCAGATTGGTCCACGTTTGCCACGGATTGTTGACCGGTCGGTTCGCTGGGTTCTTGGTAATAACAGGGGTTTGTTGGGTTAGAAGTTGAATAGATGCGTGAATGCTGACGATGACTATACCCGAGAACACGGCCGTTGTCAACAGATTATTTCCTGATCAGGCCGGCGTCCTTGCGGGCGGCGGAAGCGGAAATTGACAAAGCCCGCGAAACATGGTATAAACCGCGGAATTCAAGCTCACTGGAGGGACATTCCATGAACAGGAAACCGACCGCTCTTGTTGTATTTATCTTGCTCATTGCTGCAGTAGTTGCCGGCTGCAAGCAACAGCAGCAATCGCAATGGAGCCAGGGTCAGGCCGGGCAGAAACAGGTGGTGGCCCCGCCGGCCATGGTCAGGAGCCCGGCGGAGATCCAGCAGCTCGAGGCCATCGCGAAAGCGAATGCCGGGAACGCGAACGCCTGGATCGCCCTGGGGAACGCCCAGATGGACGCTCAGCGGTTCGCCGAGGCGATCATCTCCTATCAGCGGGCGCTGGACCTCGACCCGAAGAACGTGGATGTGCGCGTCGACATGGGGACCTGCTACCGCGGGGTGGGCCAGCCGCAGAGGGCCATCGAGGAATACCAGAAGGCAAGCAAGATAGACCCGAGGCATCCTATGGCCCAGATGAACGCCGGCGTGGTCTACGCCTATGACCTGGGCCGGAAGGCGGAGGCGATCAAGTCGTTCGAGAAGTACCTCGAGCTTGCCCCGAACGCGCCCAATGCCGCGGAAATCCGCGGGGAGATCCAGAAGCTGAAGGGCAAGTAGTGGCCGCAATTGCCGGACAAGGAACGAAGAGCGGGTTTCAGGCTTTCCTGACGCCCGCTTTTTTTATCCCTCCTCGACAGGATCAACGTTGTTACCCTGATTTGTCTTGAAAGGGATGCACAACTCTGGTACAGTCGGGCCGACTTTCGGACAAGGCGCCCGAAGACCGTGAGGTGCGGCATGCTCCGGACTGCTGCCGGAAACAAGCCGGTCGATTGCCGTATGCCGGAAGGCGGCGGAGGCAATGCATGACACTGATGACACCGAAGAAGCTGCGAAAAAACCTTTGACACAGATACCTACGGATTAGAAACCTGAAGAAGAATGATCAGGCAAGTTCAAAACGATAAACAATAGCGGAGGGGCGGACTTGTCTTTCCAGGAGGGACGGACGGCGAGGATTGCGTGGATCGGCTGGGCCATGCTTGCCGCGGTAACGGCGGTTATCATCGCCTCCGGGAGCGGCCGGACGGTCGTACCGGCCTATCGGGAAGGCGCGGTGTACTGGATGGCCGGTAGGACCATTTTTGCCCACCCCGGCGTGGGGGGATTCGTCTACCTGCCGCAGGCAGCGGTCCTGTTCATTCCGTTCTCGCTGTTGCCCGTGGTCGTGGGCGAAGTGGTCTGGCGCTTCGTCAACATCGGGGTGTTCGCGCTGGGCATCTTCCAGTTTGCGCGACTTGCGCGCAGTTGGTCGGGAAAGGACCTGTTCCCGCTCATGACGCTGGTCTCCCTTCCCCTGGCATGGGACTGCGCCAGGAACGGCCAGGCCACACTCATCATGACGGGACTCATGCTCCTGGCGGTCGTGGATATCGCACGGTCGCGCTGGTGGCGGGCCGTACTCTGGCTCTCATTGGGCGTCTCCGTCAAGCCGCTGGTGATCGTGCTGGCCCTGCTGGTTATGGCGATCGACCGTCCTCTCTCCTGGCGTGTGCCCGTTGGCATGCTGGTGACCGCCCTGGTCCCTTTCGTGACGCAGCATCCGGCATACGTCCTGGACCAGTATTCGGCGTTCTGGAGCAGCCTTACCAAGGCAGTTCATGTGGGGGCCGTCGACAAGGGGTGGACCACTCCGTTTAATGCACTGCAGCTCCTGGGCATCACAGTGCCGGAAAAGATCCAGACCCTCCTGCGTATCGCGGCTGCCTTCGGGACGCTCGCGCTCTGCTATCTGTCCCGGCGCCGCCATGACGCGGTCCGTTCAGCGGCCTTTGTGTTCTCCTTGGCCGTGGTCTACCTGATGCTGTTCAGCCCGCGGACCGAGAACAACACCTACGCCATGCTCGGCCCTGCGATCGCCGTGTTCCTCGCCGGTGCGTTCCTTGTTGAACAGAGGTTCCGGGAGGGCATTCTGCTCGGTTGCATAGCACTTGCGATTATGGGCGGCCGAGCGGTCGAGCGCTTACTGACGCCGCATGCCGGGACCAGCTGGCTGTCCCCGCTCATGGCGGCCTGCTTTGCCGCGTACCTGCTCGTGACGTTCTTTGCGGACAGGCGGGAGCAGACCGGCGAGGACCGGCCTGCCGCTGCGTAGGCCGCGCAACGAACAGCAGGAAGGGCCGTCAAACATTCATTTCTATCATACCGGTCGTTGACGCCTGCAGGTGATCCATGAAGATTGTCGTTATCCTTCCAACCTATAATGAGCGGGAAAACATCGTCCTGATGGTCCAGGCGCTGCAGGAGCAGTTCCGAACCATCCCGCATGATATGCACATCCTGGTCGTGGACGACAATTCTCCGGACGGGACAGCGGATGCGGTCAGGGCGGAAGCTCCCTCCTGGGAGAACCTCCATCTGATCACCGGCACAAAGCAAGGATTAGGCGCAGCGTACATCCGCGGCATGAAGCATGCCATCGAGCGGCTGAAGGCCGATGCCGTCATGGAGATGGATGCGGACTTCTCCCATAAGCCGGAAGACGTGCCCAGGCTCATCGAGGGGCTGGACAACGGGGCCGATTTCGTGATTGGCAGCAGGTATGTGCCGGGCGGGAAGATCCCGGACGACTGGAGCTATCTCCGCAGAATGAACTCCAAGTGGGGGAACCTGTTTGCGCGCTATGTGGCCGGGATGTACCAGGTCAGGGACTGCACGGCAGGGTTCCGGGCGATACGCGCTACGATCATCACGAAAATTGACCCCGAGACGCTTAAGGTCAAAGGCTATGCGTTCCAGATATCGCTTCTCCATGAAGCGATCCTGAACCATGCGAAGGTGCGAGAGATACCGGTCGAGTTCGTCGATAGAAAAAGAGGGGAGACGAAGCTGGGCTTGTCCGACATCGTGGAGTTCATGCTGAATGCCTGGTGGATCCGGTTCGAGCGGAGCAGGACATTCCTGAAGTTCGGCGCAGTCGGCGCGATCGGCGTCTTCGTGAACCTTGCCTCATTCACGATGCTCCTGAAGCTGGGAATGAACAAGTTCCTCGCGTCGCCGCTGGCGATCGAGGTTTCGATCATCACGAACTTCTTCCTGAACAACTTCTGGACCTTCTCGAAGCGTGACATGAACGACAAGATCCACATCCGGGGCCTGAAGTTCAATGTCGTCTCCTTCGTCGCCCTGGCGGTCAGCTACTCAACTTTTCTCCTCCTGAGCGTTCTCGATCCTCATGGCACCCCCCAGGTCCATCAGGCCATCGGCATTGTTCCGGCCACCTTCGTCAATTACTTCCTCAATTCCTACTGGACGTTCAAGGAGTAGGGGACGGGCGTCTATGCAGGCACTGTTTACTGACCCTGCGAGAAAGACAAACAAATGGCCGCTCTTCTCTGGATCATTGCCGGTGTGCTGGTAGTCGCAGGCATTATCGGCACAATGGTTCCTGTCCTGCCGGGCTCGGTGCTGGTCTTCGCGGGTCTTCTCATGGCGGCATGGATTGACGGCTTTGAGAAGGTAGGCTGGGTGCCGCTCACCGTGCTCGGCGTACTTACAGCATTGACCTTCCTTGCTGATATCGCGGCAACGGGAGCGGGAGCGAAAAAAGCCGGAGCGAGCAGGCAGGCCGTCATCGGTTCGACGATCGGCACCGTTGTGGGAATGTTCTTCGGTATCGTAGGGATCTTTGTCGGGCCTTTTGCCGGCGCTGCGGCAGGAGAGTTCCTGGCAAAACGCGATCTTGTCAGAGCGGGGAAAGTGGGGTACGGCACGCTGTTCGGCCTTGTCCTCGGCGCGGCCACGAAGATCGCGCTGGCCCTGGCGATGGTCGGGGTTTTCGTTACAGCCTATCTTGTGGAGTAGTATTCTTTGTTCGAGGAGAAAATAAAGGACAGATGGAATCAAACCGGTCCTTAGGGCTGCCGCCAGGGGAGACACATTCTTCTTGACTATGTCGTCTCCGCCAGTTCCGCAAGCTGCAGATCGAACTCCTTTGCCCTGGCGTCGTGCTCGTTCGTAACAGTCTCGAGCTCTGCAAAGCGCGCGTCGATGAGGGCCTTGTTCTCGCGGATGGCCTGCGACAATCGCTTGATCGCCAGCGCCTCGCCCTTGACCGTGACCTCCAGGAGCTTCTGGGTGTCCTGCTGGACACTCCATTCGAGCTTCGTGATCTCCTCCTCGAGGGACGCGATCTTTTTTTTCAGCGCGCCGAGGGCCTTTGATTTTTCCGATACGATGGAGGCGCGCTGCTTCTTCGCATCCTTCCGGTTCACATTCTTTTCCGCTTCCTGCTTCTTTCCCTTCTTCACGCGTACGCCGCCCTCATCGCTCCATCCGACGCGCTCGAGGAAGTCGAGGTACGTGCCTTCGAAGACCGAGACCGCATCATTGTCGTAAACGATGAGCTTGGTCGCCACGGCCTCGAGGATCAGCTCGCTGTGGGTCACGATGATGACCGCCCCGTCGAAGGCCTCGATCGCTTCGATCAGCGAGTCAATGGACTCCATGTCCAGGTGGTTCGTCGGCTCGTCCAGCATGAGCAGGTTAGCCGGAGAGACCAGCAGCTTGCCGAGCAGGACCCGGCTCTTCTCGCCGCCCGAGAGCACGCTCACCTTCTTAAGGGCGTTGTCGCCCTCGAACATCATGAGGCCGCAGATGGCGCGTGATTCGCCCTGGGCGTGGTCCGGGTGGGCGTCCATGATCTCCTGGAGCGCGGTCTTGTCCGGCCGCAGGCGGTTGATGTTCGTCTGGCCGAAGTAGGCGATCTTCGTGTTCGGGTGGAGCCTTACATCGCCGCCCGTGGGGGACATCTCCCGCGCCAGCAGGTTCAGGAGCGTGGTCTTCCCCTTGCCGTTCTTTCCGATGACGCCGATGCGGTCCCTCTTCCCGACGCCGAAGCTCAAATCCTCGATGAGCTTCGGGGAGTCCGGGGAGAAGGAAAAGGACAGGTCCTCTACGGTCATCAGCCACTTGGCCTCAAAGGGCGCTGAGCGGAACTTGAAATCCAGCGACCTGATCTCGTCGAGCTTGTCGAGCTTCTCGTGCCGGGCAAGGGCCTTGATGCGGGACTGCACGGCGCTCGCCTTGGTCGCCTGGGCGCGGAACCGGTTGATGAACTGCTCGACCTCTTTCCGCTTCTTCTCGTCGTTCTGCCGCGTCTTTTCGTAGATCTCCTCTTCCATCAGGATCTGGTCGTACAGCTTCTGCGTGCCGCCCGCGACCTTCCGAATCTTGTAGCGATGGATGATCATCGTGTGGGTGGTCACGCTGTCCATGAAGTCGCGGTCGTGCGTGATGATGATGAGCTCGTTCCGCCACGTCCGCAGGAACTGGGTGAGCCAGCGGACCGAAACGATGTCGAGGTAGTTGGTGGGCTCGTCGAGCAGCAGGAGGTTCGGTTCG
>JAAXXJ010000103.1 GCA_013334545.1 Nitrospirota bacterium
CGCCTGAAGGAAGAGAAGGAGCGCGGCATCACGCTCGACCTCGGCTTCGCTTCCCTCGATCTTCCCGGCGGCAACCGGCTCGGCATCGTGGATGTGCCCGGCCATGAAGGCCTCATCAAGAACATGCTGGCCGGTGTGGGCGGCATCGACATGGTAATGCTCGTCATCGCCGCGGACGAGGGCATCATGCCCCAGACGCGCGAGCACCTCGCCATCTGCGACCTGCTGCATGTCAAACAGGGCCTCATCGCCCTGACCAAGATGGACGCAGCGGAGAAGGACTGGCTCGCCCTGGTGCAGGACGAGGTCCGGGACTTCGTCAAGGGCACGTTCCTCGAAAAGGCCCCCATCGTCCCGGTATCGGCCAAAACGGGCGAGAACCTCGACAAGCTGAAGCAGGAGCTGGACAAACTCGCGAAAGAGGTCGCGCCGAAATCGCCCAATGGCATCCTGCGTCTGCCGATCGACCGCGTCTTTACCATGAAGGGATTCGGCACGGTCATTACCGGTACCCTGCTCTCCGGCACCATCAGTCAGGACCAGGAAGTGGACATCCTCCCCAAGGGCATCACCACGAAGGTCCGCGGCATCCAGTCGCACAATCAGGCGGCCCAGCGGGCGGTCGCGGGACAGCGCACTGCAGTGAACCTCCAGGGCGTTGAAAAGGACCAGATCTCGCGGGGCGACACCATCGTCACCAAAGGCTTCTTCAAGACGACAAGGAACCTCGATTGTTCCCTCTTCATGCTCAAGCAGGCGACCCGCGGCATCAAGACCGGGACGCGCATCAGATTCTACAACAACACGCAGGAGGCCATCGGCAGGGTCACCCTCGTTGGCAGCAGCGAGCTGAATCCCGGTGATGAGGGCTATGTGCAGTTCCGGCTGGAACAGCCGGTCCTGATCCAGCACGGAGACCGGTTCATCATCCGGTTCTATTCGCCCATGGAGACCCTGGGCGGCGGTATGGTGTTGAACCCCCACCCGAGACGACACCGGAACAGCACCATGCAGGAATCGGTCAAGAACCTCGGCATCCTCGATAAGGGGAGCCTGGATGAACGGATTGGGGTCATTATTGCCGGAAGGACGCTTGCCGGCATGGAAGAGGCCGAGGTCATCGGCTCTGTCGCCGCGGATAAGGCGGAGATCCATGCCGCCCTTGCAGCTCTCGCTCAGAAGAAGGCTATCGTCCGCGTGGATAATCTCTATGTCCATACGACCCATCTCGGAGCGCTCGAAAAAAAGGTCCTGGACCTGATCGCCGAATTCCACAAAGCGAACTCGCTCAAACCCGGCATCGACAAGGAAGAGGTCAAGGGCATGCTGAAGGTTCGGCTCCATCCCAAGGCCTTGGGCATGGCGATCGACGGCCTCATCAAAAAGAAGCAGGTCGAAACCGAGGGGTCGAAGCTCAAGCTGCCGGGCTTCAAACCGGCCGTGGGCAAGGACCAGGGGCTGTACAAGGACAAGATCGTCGAGGCGATCAAGAAAGGCGGCAGCCAGCCGCCGGTGCGGGATGAACTTCCCGCGCTCTTTGGCATCACGGACAAGGATGCGAAAGACCTTCTGAAGCTGCTGGCCGATGAAGGCCGCGTGGTGCGCATCAACGACTCGCTCTACCTGGACAAGGCGGTCCTGGAGTCGATCAAGACCGACCTGGTGAAGTTCCTGCAGGAGAAGAAGGAGATCGTTGTTGCCGAGTTCCGCGACATCGCCAAGACATCCCGCAAGTTTGCCGTGCCGATCCTTGAATATCTCGATTCGCAGAAGCTGACCCAGCGGGTGGGCGACAAACGCGTGCTCAGGGGTTGACGTATCGTCACGTCCTCCGTAATGTCAATTAAATCTCCTGCGGCAAACTTTGGGGAATGTGCTTGTTCCTGTAATCCAGTGAGGTGAAGCGACATGAGCTCTAAAAAGAACACCAAGCGGCGATCGCTCTGCGTCGACTGCGGCAGACGGCTCAGTATAATCACCGGCTCCGGCAAGATCAGGTGGCAGCCAAGCCAGGTTGATGACAATGGGCTGTACTGCGAGGAATGTTATAAAAAGCACGCCGAACCGAGGAACGACAAAGGTAATACGTCAAAATAAGCCATGATGCGTTCACCCGCACGCACAGCGCGATCGTTATTGTGCCGCCAAAACACCTGGCGAGAAGAATGGATGCATCGGCAAAGATCGTCGACATCGCGGGCAAACTGCTGCTCTGCTGGTTCCTCCTCGCACGCATCTATTTCCCATATTCCGGAGGGTTCATGGGCCTGGCCCGAATGCTTCCGCGGTTTTTCAGAGCTGGATCACTATGGGGCTGAATGTTGTATACCATATGACGATATCGACCGTTGGCGCCCTTGCCACGTCCCCATGATGCTGAAAAGATTAAAAAGCGGGCCACATCCTGGGCATGACATACTGTTTGTCCGGTCACACCGTGAGTCCTTTCGACATCATCCTTCCTGACGGCTCTCTGCTCTCTCCCCTCAACGAACCGACGATGCTCTCTAAGGCCGTTGATAGTATCCGGCTCATCTTCACACTGTCGCTCATAATATTTTTTTCTTCCTGCAGCGCAGGACGACGCGCGACACACAGACAAGCAACGCTTAGAGCCGGGTACAGTATAGTGACGAATCAAGGAAAAAAATGATAACACAAGCTGTGCCGATCTTCGAATTTCCCGATTCGCAGAAGCTGACCCAGCGGGTCGGCGATAAGCGAGTGTTCAGGGACTGACGTATGGTTATTGTTCTGCGAAGTGCTAGAATTCTAATAATTCGAAGAATCTCACTAGAAACATGCAATGAGTGATCCTTCCTGAAGCTATTGTATTTGCCATTCTTTGCAATACATAAAGTTAGAACCTGAATTCTATAGTATGTAACCGAAAGAATTTACTGCAACTATCTGCTGTACCCCAAAAATACCCCATCGTACTGTCCCATTTTCTGTTATATTCAAACTAAATCAGTAGGGCAAGGCGATCATTCAGTTTTCCAAATATCACGTTTTAGTGTAACACTCAATCCTTGTCTGCGGTTTATTATGGAAAATTATAAAAAAAGGAGACTTATTATGGTAAAAAAGTACATTATCGCAGTTCTTGCTTTAGTCTTTTTTTTACTTGGTGCGTCTCTAGCCTCAGCACAGGATCAATGGACAGGAAATGTTAATATATTCATTGGCCAAAAGAATCTTGATAAGGATGATTGGGAACCCGTCGACAAACAGACCGAATTCGGTGTAGAGATTGACTTCAGGAAAAAGGATTGGCCGGTTAATATCGCAATTGATATTTTGCGATCATCAGACGACGATACATATTACGAATACGATCCGTTTTTTGGGCCATTAAGTGCTGACGTTAAAGGAGAAACTACGGAATTCAATATCGGCATCCGGAAGATCTGGGATGGATTCCCATCAATTCGTCCTTTCATCGGTGGAGGTCTATCCTACATTCGGGCCGAGGTAGAAGTTTCCATTCCAGGCATCGGTTCGGCGTCGGAAAGCGACACAGGCGTTGGAATATGGCTCGGGGGAGGAGTTTATTTTACATTGGCCGAACACTTTAATTTAGGATTGGAAATTAGATATTCGGATGCTGATGTAACAATTGCTGACGTAAAAGGAAAAGCAGGCGGTACGCATTATGGTCTATTAGCTGGGTACCATTGGTAAAAAATGGGACTACGAATCTACTGATTATTCGTCGGCAACAAGAATCCGGGCGATACGAACGGCCTGGGCGTGAAGGACACGTGGTACGTCGTGAAGCCGTAAACGCATAACCTATTGGAACTGTATGAGGCCCCGTTCGACAACAGGGCCTCTTCATTGCACTGAGGAACCTTAAGCGAGGCGGCTCTGCCGACCGCCTCAATGACTGACCCTTTTCCCGATTACTGTACCAAGGTAGGGTTGGCCTTTTGGGTTGGATTGCCTCTTTGGGCCAAGATCTGGTAATCCAGAGGACTGCGTGGTCGAGCTTGCCCCTTACTGGCCACAAAATCATGTGAAAGCTCAACCAGTATTAAATGATAGTTGCGTCTGACTGAAATTGCACTCTTGTAGGTGAAGTCCTCACCGCACTCCGGTATCAAACCTTTCATACTCCCTTCTGCACCTCGGTGCTGTTCTCCCTTCTCTGAACTTAAGCTTAAATGCTATAATTTAATTGCTGCCATGGAAATCACCACAGAGATAAAAACACTTTTCCGCTCGCTGCGCCACCGGAACTTCCGCCTCTTCTGGTCCGGCCAGTTTGTATCGCTCATCGGCACCTGGATGCAGACCGTGGCACAGGCCTGGCTGGTGCTGGAGCTGACCCACTCGTCCTTCAAGCTCGGCGTGGTCTCAGCGCTCCAGTTCCTGCCCATGCTGTTCCTTTCGCTCTTCACCGGCCCGCTCATCGACTATTTCGACAAGCGCAGGACCATCATCTGGACCCAGGCCGTTCTGATGGCGCTGGCCTTTGTCCTCGCGCTCCTCGTCTGGACCGGGATGGTCCGATACTGGCATATCGTGGTCCTGGCAACGCTGCTGGGCGTCGTGAATACCATCGATATGCCGGCGCGACAGTCCTATCTTATCGAGCTGGTGGGAAAAGAGGACCTGATGAACGCCATTGCCCTGAACTCGTCCATCTTCAACGCGGCGAGGGCGATCGGTCCCGCGATCGCCGGACTGCTCATCAGCGAACTGGGCACAGCGTTCTGTTTTTTTGTGAACGGCCTCAGCTTCCTGGCAGTGATCACAGGCCTCCTGATGATGAGAATAACGGCCGCCTCCCGCAGAGCGCCGCCGTCCTATGACATCCTTCGCGACACCACCGAGGCGCTGAAGTATATTCGGGACACGCCGATGGTCCTGACGACCATCTCGCTGGTGTCCGTGGTCAGCATCTTCGGGACGAACTTCAACGTCCTGGTTCCCGTGTTCGTGAGGATGGAACTGCACCGCGATGCGGCAGCCTTCGGTTTTCTGATGTCCTCGTTCGGGGTCGGCGCTCTGTTCGGAGCGGCCTCTCTTGCGTTCCTGAGCCGGTGGGAGCCCAAGCCCGGCTATATGCTCGCCGGCGGCCTGGGGCTATCGCTCTTCTTGATATTGATCGGGTTCCAGAAGTCCTATGGCCTGACCGCCGTCCTCCTTGCCCTCGCAGGCTGGTCCATGGTCACGTTCTTCGGCATGGCGAACACCACGGTCCAGCTGAACACCGAGGACCGGCTGCGCGGCAGGGTGATGAGCCTGTACACCATGTCCTTCGGCGGACTTACCCCTTTCGGCAGCCTGTTCGCCGGGACCGTTGCGCACTGGATCCAGGCCCCCCTTACCTTCGCCTTGGGCGGGCTCATTTGCGGCAGTGTATTCATCACCGCGTATACCAACAGGAAACAGGATATCATCAGAGAACGAAAATAATGTTCTTCCTGCTCCTGCGAGCCCGTGTGCTCCCGGCAGCCGCCCATCCCCTGCATATCCGCCGTGCATGAGGCTCATCATACCGGCTGTTCAGTGGTATAATACGCTATTAGCGACAGGCAGGTAAGAAGTTCGTACAGAGGAGTGATCGTCCATGAAACGTGCAAGGCTTCTGTGGCTGCTCTTCCCGTTATTCGTGATCCTTGCAACCCTGACCGGCTGCGCGATGGGCACGCAGCTTCAGACCGTGACCGCTGACCCCAAGACCATTACGGGCACCTACGACCTTTACACCTATGGCTGCCGGTATCCCGATGACCTCGAGCATGCCGCTTTCCTGATCGTTCCTGAAAAAGCAGGCATGGTGGAACTCTACGTGCCGGCTACGTCCTACAAGATCAAGCGGGGCCTTCCGGCTGACAAGGCCCTTGCCGAAGCGGATGCGTTCGTCCGGTGCGGCATTCACACGGTCACCGAGCTCCGGGTCCACAGGATCCCGGACGGCAGCAACGGTACGATCGGCTACGAGATACTCCCCCGGTATCCCTACTACGATGACGGAGGTACCGACCCGCTGCTCGTGAGCTATACGCTGAAGGACGGACAAGTCACTGTCTATATTCGATTGTTCCCTGATGTGGAGCGGAGACTGAACCTGCAGTTTCCGGCGGCGGGAGGGCAATAGCAACAGCGTATCACTGCGGGAGAAAGGAACGGACTCTTCGGCTGCAGCAGGTGAAAGGTCATTTCACTTCTTCGATCTTCACCACGTTCTCATACATAGAAAGGATGGGGATCCGCCATCCGTACTTCTTGATCCTCACGTCCTTCCCTTTCAGCCGGATCGCCTCGTTCTGGATCGTGCCGGAGTCGAATTTGAACCGGTACTTGGCATCCTCGTTCACGAGCGGCCGGTATTCGGTGGCGATCATGAACCTGCCGTCCACCTTGGTCATCTGGGCATCGGTGATCTTGGTCGTGATCGTGTCGGAGATGAAGTAGCTCCAGAGGATCAGCACAATGAAAGCAGCGATCGCGATCAGGATCGACCTCACCTTCAGTTTCTTGAAGAATTCCGCCATGAGCCCCTCCTCGTCCCTCGCTAGGTCCTCTGGCTTCCAGTCTATGGCATAGCGCAAAAAGTGTCAATAGGTACGTTCAGACCTGAGAAATGAAAAGGCCCCTTACCGGAATTCGGTAAAGGGCCTCGGTTACTGCACGGGATCCCGTCCTACACGTTCTCCACCATTTCCCAGACGCCGCAGGGGCAGATGGCCGCGCAGAAGCCGCAGCCGATGCAGCGGCTCTCGTCGACTACGTACTCGTAGGACTTGTTCGGCAGGGTCTTGCGCGTGATGGCGCCGTAGTAGCACGACTCGACGCACATGCCGCAGTCGCGGCAGGACCCGCAGCTCATGCAGCGGTCGGCCTCCTTCTTCGCCGAGAACTTGCCGACCATCCGGCAGACCTCATAGTACTGGGTCTTGATCCGCTCATAGGGGATCACCCGCCGCTCTTCCGGCACATAGTCGAAGTTCATCAGCTGGGCGTTGATCACGTCGGCAGCGACCTTGCCCTGCCCGATGGCATGGGTCACGAGCCCCGGCTTGGTGGCGTCGCCGATGGCGAAGACCTTCACGTCCGAGGACTGGCCGAGCTCGTTCACGACGATGTACCCGCGGTCCGTGTGAACCTCGGGCGGCAGGAAGTCGAGCACCGGTTTCTCGCCGATGGAGATGATGACCATGTCCGCGTCGAGGGAGGTGCCGTCGGTAAAGAAGATCTTTTTCGCCTTGGCATCGTACGTCTCGGTCACCTTCGGATAAAGGACCTTGGTCCCCTTGGACGTTGCCAGCTCCAGCTCCTTGCCGAATGCAGCGGGCTTCTGGATGTCCAAGCAGGTCACGCTGCCCGCGCCGTGGTCCCAGGCCTGGCAGGCGATGTCCATGCCCACGTTGCCCGCGCCGATCACGACGACCTTCCCGCCTTTCAGGTTCTTCGGCTTCCCGAAATTGATCTCCTTCAGATAATCGATGCCCTTGACCACGTCCTCATGGCCCGGGAACGGGATGACCCGGCCCTCGTGGGCTCCCACGGCGACGACCACGACATCATGGTCCTTGTAGATCCTGTCGAACTTTGTACGGTCAACCGGCGTCTTGACATGGACCTTCACGCCGATCTCGGCAAAGCGCGACAGCTCCTTGTCCAGGATCTCCTTGGGCAGGCGCTCGCGGGGGATGCACATCTCGAGCTTGCCGCCGATCTTGCTGCCCGCCTCGTAGAGGTCGACGGAATGGCCCTTGAGGCCCAGCTGCCAGGCCGCGGAAAGGCCGCCGGGGCCGCCGCCGATGACAGCGACGCTGAAGCCTGTGGGTTTCGCCTTCTTCGGCGCCTTGAGGTCCAGCGCAACTGCGCCGTACTCCTTGATGTTGAGCGGCTCGTCCACCCTGCCGCGCGTGCAGTCGGTCATGCAGAGGTTCGGGCAGACCTGGCCGCAGACCGTGGCCGGCAGCGGGCTGTACTGCAGGACGAGCGCCAGGGCCTCGGCGGTCCTCCCCTGCCGGAGCAGGGTCGCCCTCTTGTGCGACGGGATCCGCGACGGGCATGCATACGCGCAGGGCGGGAGGTACTTGTCGTTCTTCCAGCTCGGCTTCCACCGCCGCTCCTCCCCGGTCGTGATATAGGGAAGCAGGGTGCGGTCGTGGGTCAGATAGGCGCCGAACATGCCGCCCTTGCCCACTTCCTTTTCCCAGACATTCAGACGGAACTCCGTCAGGCCCATCGTGAGCCTGCCCTTGGCTTTTGCCTTCTCGGCAGGCGTATAGGCGATCAGCTTCTTCCAAGCGCCCCGGTCCTTCGTGAGGGAACCATAGTGGGACATGCGGTCAATGGCCTGGAGAAAGGGCTTCATGTTGTTGGTAAGCCACTCCCAGTCCTGCTCCGTGAGATCCACGAGCTTCACGTCGGCCTTGCTGTATTCCTTGATGGGTCCGCGGTAGTAGATGGTGCCGCCGACCATGCCGACGCAGGGACGGTAGCCGAGGATGTTCTCGGGGTCGCGGGCGTCCACGCCGCATACTACGGCGATGCCGCCTGCCTTGAACTCGGCGAAGGAGTCGCCCACGCCGCGGAAATACCAGCTTTCCAGGTCCGGGAAGCGTGGGTTCTTCTTGGTCATCGTGTCGCAGCGGGCGCCGCCGCCGCCCTGGACGTAGAGCTTGCCCTGCGCGCCTGCGTTGTGCGCGCCGTTGGCGACATCGCCCAGCACGGTGATCACCGCGCCGCAGTTGAGCCAGCCCGTATCGTCGGATGTAGAGCCCTTCACCACGATCTCGGTGCCGTCCATGCCCATGCTGCCGATGCGCTGCCCGGCTGTCCCCTCGATGGCGATCTTTACCTGGCCGAACTGCGGCCAGATACGGCCGCCGATGCCGTGCTGGCCGTCGGCCCGGACCGTGAGATCCCTTGCGCCGTCCTTGACGGCGTTCTGGATCTGCGCTTCAAGATCCTTCGAGGATACCCGTTTTCCGTTCACATTGCCCTGAATGATCATGTATACCTCAAAGTAAGAACTCAGAAGTCGGGAGCCAGTAACCAGAAGAACATCGATTTTCTCCTGGATCCTGACTCCCGGTTTCTGTCTACTGTCGTTCTAACACACGTAGCTGATCTGCAGTCGGTCCGCAATGTCCTTGTCCCCCACGCCCAGGGCGTCGGACATGCCGATAGGGAGCTCGGTGCTCCTGCCGAGCGGCGCGAAGATCTTCTTGAGCTCCACGTCGGCCGCCTTGAAGACCTCCACCACGCGCTCGGCGACCTTGTCCGGGTCGAGCCGGCGGTAGAGCTTGGGGTCCTGGGTCGTGATGCCGCGCGGGCATCTGCCGAGATTGCAGACGTTGCAGCGGTTGT
>JAAXXJ010000104.1 GCA_013334545.1 Nitrospirota bacterium
TCAGGCTGCGAAGGGGATATGCAAAAAAGTTACATGATCCGGATATTACCCACACAAAACCCGGAAGATCCCAAAAATTAACTGCAACCATGATGAAGGGAAAATGCTTTAAGAATTTTGACGGGAGCGTGATCAGCACCCCCCGCATTTCAAAACGATGTATAATAATAATTACATTGACCAAGGCGTCAAGATCTGTTTTTTTGCAACGTGAACACAGAGGATCAAACAATGCATGACGCGAGTGAGTGCGTGATCCTCCTGCACGGTCTGGGTCGCTTCAGACAGTCCATGCGCAGACTCGAGCAGAATCTGAAAAGTCTCGGCTATTCGACCATCAACCTCGCCTATCCTTCGACAACCAAGACCATCGAGGCGATCGCCGAAACGCATCTTGCGCCCGCCGTACAGAGTTGTGAAGCGGGTAGATCGGATAAAATTCATTTTGTCGGCCATTCTCTGGGCGGCCTTATCGTCCGTCAGTATCTCCAACGGCATTCGGTTCCCGCAGGCAGCAAGCTCGTGATGCTTTCCCCGCCGAACCAGGGGAGCGAGCTCGTCGATCTGCTCATGCAGGTCCCCCTTTACCAATGGGTCACCGGCCCGGCCGGCCAGGAGATCGGCAGGGGTCCGGGGTCCTTGGTCAATCGCTTGAAGCCGGTTGGGATCGACGTCGGCGTGATCGCGGGCAACCTGAGCATCAATCTACTCTTCTCCGCTTTCCTGGACGGAGCTGACGACGGCATGGTTTCGGTGAAAAGCACCATGCTCCCGGAGATGCGGGACTTCATCATCGTGCCCAACATCCACACGTTCATCATGAGAGATCCGCTCGTGATGATGCAGATCGCACATTTCCTCAAGCACGGCAGGTTTGACCACGGCAAGACAGGATGAGCGGAACAAAGACACGGCCTCAAACTGTGTAACCGGGAGCCCCGGGGTGCTGTGATTTCGGCTGACACCTTCAACCAATCCGGCAATACACTGTCAGTCATTCCAGTGAATCCTTCCAGGGAGGCGCGCCTCATTAGGTGATTACACAATCTGCAGGTATCATCTGTCGGTGACGGTATTTTCAGTCAAGAGATTCTTTTTGTTGCTGGTTTATTGATGCACGCATGTTGCGGACGTGGTTCGACTTACTGAATAAATGGTTGAACACCATATTTACGAGGAGTCCTCTTGCGCTTATTTTCGCTTCGTTATGTCCGCGCCATTTTCCCGTACCTGCTGCTTGCTACTGCCCTTCTATCGGAGCGTGCGTTCGCCGCTGAATCCCGGGACGCGCTCCTCACCATCATCTCGAGCTGTCTTGACATCAATGCTCCGGATTATTGCAAGCACTGCCCTGCACCGAGACCCGAAAGCTCCTGTGCGCAGAACCTGGATTGCAGAGCAACGACGGAGGTCTGGGAAGAAACCGCTGCTTACGTCGTGATCCGCGACAGGAAAATGTGCGGCTGTGCTCCCGGCTTTGTACACGGCCTTGTTATTCCTCGCGCACGGATCTGGGGCGTTGAAGACCCCCAGCGGCCTGACGACATCTGGCGTATCGCCTGGGCCATGGCCAGGAAACGAATCGCAGAAGAGGATGCCATCGCACTTGTAGCCAACCCGCCGGGGTCAAGAAGCCAGGACCAACTCCATGTTCACATTGTCCGGTTGCGAAGCGATGTTCGCGGATTCCTTGATGGAGCAAGGAGCGGACGAGTTCAGAATCTAGATGAGGTGTGGAGCGCAGCCGCAAAGAAGGCCACTGCTGCGAAACTGCAGGATTATGGCGTGCTCGTCACCCGCCATCGTGACAGTGGATTTCTCGTGCTTGTCGATGCAGGAAGCCCTGAAAAACTCTATACATCGTGGGAGTGCAAATAAGGACGATGAAATTCGTAGTTCTCAATTTTATATACTTACGATAGGGAACAGAAAAAACCTAGCGCAAAATCCGGCAAAGCACCGCTCCAATTTCCAGGCGACTTGAAAATAATAAGCTGAAGCGGCACCGACAAATGCAGCTTTTTTGAACGATCGGCACGAGCATGATGCTATGAAACTGGCGCGATGGATCGAGATGGCAGGAATTTTTGTTGGCGTACCTCTTCTCCTCTCGGGAGATTTCGTGCCCCGTCCCAAAATCCTCGCGCTCCTGGCCGTCTGCACCGCATGCCTCGTCCTGCTTTTGAGCGACAAGACCTTTGACCGCAGCCGTCTCGGATTGAACGGATTCCGCAACTGGCGCACGTTGTTCCTGCGCTTCGCGATCATAGGTTGCTGCCTTGCCCTGTATGTGGTCCTTGCCGAGCCGGGGAACGTGCTGGCGATCCTTCGGCACAAGCCCGCGCTCTGGGCGCTTATCATGATCACCTATCCCGTTCTCTCGGTCGTGCCGCAGGAGATCATTTATCGGACGTTTTTTTTCCACCGGTACAGCTCGCTATTTGCGCATGAGCGCGTAAGCGTCCTGACAAACGCGTTGCTCTTTGCGTTCGCGCATATTATTTTCAGAAACTGGGTCGCCGTCATCGTGTCGTTCATTGCCAGTCTGCTCTGGGCGATGACCTATCTGGGGAGCAGATCGCTTCTGGTCGTTTCGATTGAGCACGCCCTCTACGGCAATTTTGCGTTTACGCTCGGCATCGGGTATTATTTTTATGCTCCGGACTTTTAACCTAAGGAGAATAGTATGGCGTCGTATTATCATTATGCGGCAGGCAGATTAAGGATTCAGACGCCATGCATCCATGATAATCCTCAGAAAGCGGCGTTTTTGAAAAGAATAGACACGGTTTGTAAGGAATAGCGTCCGTGGCGGCAAACCTTCTTACCGGCAGCGCAATCAATTCGTTTCGATGAAAATAAGATCAAACGAGCAGCTCGTCGTCTTTCTCGATAAACAGGATTATTTTATTTTGTCGAAAGCAAAAAAGCCCGATGAAGTTATAGGGCAGACCGCGGATAAGGTCCTTGACCCGCCCGGTTTACTTCCAAGTAGGGATTTAATGACTTCTGCACTACTATTCCATGAGTTTATGATAAGATAGTAATAAAGGTTTTTCAGCGGTTTCTTGGAAGTGGGACGTAGCAATTGAGATATCTGCAACGAAAGTGAAAGCTTGCGGACAAATAAATCCAGGAGCGGGCGCTTTCCCCGTAGCTTGCTGCGGGGTTAGCGAGCGATTGGCATCAAAGTACTATCTTGAGGATCGAAGATTCCCTGCAGCTTGCTGCAGGGAGCTTCGATCGTTTATGGCGCGGCACAAAGACTGCACGCAGGGCAGTCTCAAGCCGGACCAGCAATGCTCTTTAGCTTACAGCTATGCGGCTTACTGCATAGTTTAGAATGCTATTAAGGAGCCGAACAATGACAAACACACTGACAACGGTGCTTGAGAAAGTCAATTCCGGTCTTGGGCAAGGCGGCGTTCTAGATCAGATCGATAAGCTTTTTCGTAAGCAGCAAAGAATCAATTTGTTTGAAAAGCTCGAAAAGATCGATACGAAAGAGGTGGATGATTTTCCAGTCGTTCTGTATAAGAGCATCATGCCAAACGGGAAAAAACAGCCCGCTTTATTGCGCTTTTACCTTCCGTCTTGGAAAGATCACGATGAGATATTTTGGCAATCGCTCGGTGATTATGTCATTCTCGCGATGCACCGCGTGACGGATGTCGAATTTGATAGCTCCAGAGGCCGGATGAAGATGAAATATTTTCCCAAGATAAAAGGCCGGATAAAAAATCCGGAGGACATCAGGGTGATCATCCAAAAAATTGCTTATCTTGTGGATACCGAAGGTTTGCCGACAGATTTCACTCGCTTCCGGCGCATGACAGAACGACGTGACAGCTTGGGCGAGATGAGCAAAGAACAGGCCGCACTTATCGGCGCGGCATTAAAGCTCATCCAATTACCTTAGGTAGCAATTTACCTGCTGAATATCACGTCCTCCCCGTCAAGGGCTGGATGATGTTCGATCAGCATGTTTCGTCTAGAATCTGTTGGCAGTTTCGACTTTTAAGAACTAAACAGTTGTAGATGTAGCAAGCTGTTGAAAAATGATTTTCGCATCCTTTTCCGTCATTCCCGCGCAGGCGGGAATCCAGGCTTTTCAGGCTATTACTGGATCCCCGTTTTCACGGGGATGACGAATTGGGCTGCATGAGATGCTTTTTTGAACAAGCTGGTAGGTCATGATATCTACCTGCGCGACACGATGCTAATTATCGGATTGGTTCACGAGCCGTATCGAACGGTCACGAAGCGGCAGAGCCAATTTCCAGTCCGTCGCAAGAGTGCTCTTCATATCCCCGCATGCGAAAACCTTTTTTTTATCAGCCGTCGGTGCCAAATTTCCCGTTCCCCGTTTATATCTCCGAGACTCTGCTCCGATTGTGATGCGGCTTGTTCAGCCGAACAGCCGGAACCGGAGCGTGTGCACATATTTCACAAGGGAGGTGCCGAAGAAGTAGTCGGACGCGTAGGCGACCGGATAGAGCAGCGCCTGCCAGCCTGTGAGCTTTGTGTGTCCGGTGATGAGATAGGGCGCGACCAGGAACCGAAAAACAACGATGTACGCGACAAGAGCCGCGGCTGTGACCATGAACCGTCCGACCACCCTTCTCCAGATCGCCGGCGCGGCCTTATGCGCCACCTCGCGCGCGAGCTCTTCATTCGATCGAAGCATGATCTTTTTGAACAGCCGCCTGAATAGTGAGCTCCGGACATCAGCCTCGCCGAGATGCTGGCACACTTCCCGCTGCACTTTCATGCGGATGAAGTCGCGAGGATTGCACCGGTGCATGAAGACGAGCGAGAACAGGTCTGGCAGTCCCCGGAGCAGCCGCACCAGACTTTCGATAACCGACGCCATGTACACCGTGCAAATGACGAGGACGCTCATTCTGCGGCTGAGGACCCAACCGGCGCCATAAACGGCAACCAGCAGAAGGAGCACATTCACCGCGATCTTGACGATCTGCGCGGTGAACAGCGCGAGGATGCGCCTTACGGACTCATACTCCGTCCTGGCCTGTATGCGGCAGGCGACATAGTCCGAGGCCAGCAGTTTGGCGATCGCAAGGCTGAAGGGGAAAGCGAAGTCCATGGTCATCCTCGGCTCGGCTGAGCACCTCTGCCGAACCTGCCGCTTATAGTATCACACTTTACATAAAACAATGTCGTGATCATCATCACAGACCGCATCCTCTGAGCGATCCCCGCTTCCGTCCCATCAGTGCCGTGGCTCCAGGAGAAAAACATGGCTAAAGAAATCCTGCAGGTCGCCTGTGCGATCATAGAGCGTGATGACAAGGTCCTCGCCGTCCAGCGGAGCGAGCGCATGAACCTGCCGCTCAAATGGGAGTTTCCCGGCGGAAAGATCCATCAGGGCGAGCCGCCCGGGCACTGTGTTGTCCGTGAGGTATCGGAAGAACTGAACCTGCAGATAGCGGTCTCCCGTTCGCTGTCTCCCGTATGCCATGATTATCCGGATTTTTCCGTAACGCTGTATCCCTTCATCTGTTCCATCGTCTCCGGTGAGATCACGCTGCATGAGCATAAGGCGCTCCTCTGGCTGTCACCGCCGGAGCTGTGGTCGCTCGACTGGGTTGCTGCGGATTTTCCGCTTATTGCAGCCTATTGCAGGCAGCGCAACAGGAAACCGGCGTAAAGATTGTCAGGATACAAAAACCGTATACGTCAGCATACACCCCGCTTATCGATATGCCCGCCGTTCATCCTTCTGGACCCTCATCCCCGCGACAATGCAACGACTCCGTGTAGTGAAGCAGCCCGCAGCAGAGCTGTCGTAACAAGGCCGCGAGTCAGGAAGTATTTGTATCTTCACAATGCCTCTTTATTCAGCTCCCACAGAAGAGGGTTGCACAACGCAGCACATTCGTGAAGAGGGCGCCGGCACGTTGTCTCCCTGACTGAGCTTCTTCACGCTCCTATTTCCCGTGCGCCTCAATAATTACCTGTCAATATATCAATCTCAGGAACAGAAATAAATATCGAACGCTGTGCAGAATAATGTACTTTCTTAACAATCTATTCATCTAAATGTAACAGCGCATTCATCGAACCGTAACATATGTCTGATACATATAGACATCATAATTCAGCCGCCGTTCTTCGATTTCACTTCCCAGCCTGTCCCGAGTGCGAAAGTACGGCAAGAGACAGCGATCAGCAGAATGCAGGGAGCCAGATGATATTCGAACAGCGAAGCTCCAGGCTTCGCAGCACATGACACACGATGAGAAAGGAGATCGTAGAATGGCAAGGAAATCATTGGCAGGAGCGGTACTCGGAGTCGTGACAGTTGCTGTAGCCGTTGCACTGGGCGTGATGACGTCGGTTCCTGTGCAGGCATCCGGTTCGCCCGCGCACGGCATCCCGGCGAGCATCCGGTCCGTGGAGTTCATCGGCATGGACGCGCCGGCAACCCCGGAGGAGCGGGCCCAAAGCTACACAAAGGCAAAGGCGCGCGTGACGTATCGCAACGGCAAGACCAGGACGTTTGATCTGAACTACAACGTATTGCACTACAACACAACGGCGATCAATGGCGTCACCGCAGGCATGGTGTATGACGTTCTGGGGAATCCGCTTCTTGATCCGAACGGCATCCCTTATATTTCCGAGAGCCCCGACGCCAACAGCCTGATCGAGGTCCCGGGATCGCGGCATCATGGGGACGATCGGGGATGGGAGAATGATCGCGGTCATGACCACGACAAGGACGGCAGCAGCCTCTATCTGGTCACCCATTTCGAGTACGACTGGCTCGACACCGCCGGGAACGACATGTACGGCAGGCTGCCGATGACCATGAACCTGGCGGCGATCGACCAGGACAAAAAGACCGGCATGCTCACCACAAAGGCGCTCAGGAACATCGACATGTCCGGCGTGGGAGGCCTCTGGATCCCCTGCGCCGGGTCACTCTCCCCCTGGAACACGCACCTGGGCAGCGAGGAGTATGAGCCTGATGCCCGCTGCGCCGTGGAGCCCAGCTGCGAAAGCGGCGCCATCGGACTCGATTCCATGCACCGGTATTTCGGGAATGACCTGACCGCGAGGGTGTACAACTATGGCTTGGTGCCGGAAGTGAAGGTGGACCGCCATGGCAAGGCCAGCGTCGTGAAGCACCGGGCTCTGGGCCGGATCTCGCGCGAACTGGTGCAGGTGATGCCGGACGAGCGTACCGCCTATCAGGGTGACGACGGGACGTACAACGTTCTGACCCTGTTCGTTGCGGACCGCAAGGGCGACCTCTCCTCCGGCACGCTCTACGCCGCCAAGTGGAATCAGACGAGCGCCGTCAATGGAGGCGCGGCAAACCTGACCTGGTTCCGGCTGGGCCATGCCACTGACGCGGAGATCGCGGCCATGGTCAACGGCGGGATCGCGTTCAACGATATCTTTCAGATCAAGGCGGGAGCGACTGACCGGCCAACCTGCGAAAGCGAGCCGGGATTCAGGCTGATCAAGGCGGGACACAACAAAGGGCTGGTCGAGTGCCTGAAGCTGCAAAACGGCAGGGAGCAGGCAGCGGCTTTCCTCGAAACCCGCCGCTTCGCCGCTTATGTCGGGGCCACCACCGAGTTTGAGAAGTTCGAAGGGGTGACCGTGAATGCGGCGGACAAGAAAGTGTACTTTGCAATGACGAGGATGCGGGACGGCATGGAGGACAGGCCGGGCGACCCGGCCAACGACATCCGCATCCCGCGTCTGCTGGCAGGCGCCGTTTACGAGATGGACCTCGCCGGACACCGGAACGACACTGACGGCAATCCTATCGAGAGCCGCTACGTGGGCACGGCGATGCGCGGGCTCGTCCTCGGCGAGGACATTGCGAAGGACGCGGCCGGCAACACAGCGGCAGTGGACAAGATCGCCAATCCGGACAATCTCAAGTTCTCGGAAAAGATGCGAACGCTCTTTATCGGCGAGGACAGCAGCACGGCCCACATCAACAACTTCCTGTGGGCCTACAATGTCGATACCGGAAAACTCTCGCGCATTCTGTCGCTGCCGGCGGGCGCCGAGAGCACGGGCCTGCAGGCCATCGATGACCAGAACGGATTCGCCTACATCATGAGCAATTACCAGCATGCCGGCGATTTTTCGTCGAACATCGACCCCGCGCTGAAAGCCCAGCTTCAGCCGCTGATCGACAGGAGCAAGGCGGCTGTCGGGTATCTCGGTCCCCTGCGGGGACTGCAGTAAGGAAACACGCACGCTTCATCATGAGGCCCTCTCCGCCGCTGTGGGACGGGGAGGGCCTGCATCACCGGTCCGGCCGGTCCTTATGCGTGCAAGACATCAGGAATTCCCACCCATGCCCCTGCCGGTGATCGGCGACCCTGTTCAGGAAGATCGGATTCTATCGCTTCAGTCCCCTACTTGCCCCCTGCAGGGTTCCTTAACGAAATCTTCATCATCGTTTTACCTTCCTGTAACATTGCGACGCTACCATCAGCATAAGTTCCTGCACCGATGACCGGAAAGGGGGTGATATCTGCATGTATTAGGAAACGGGCGTCGGGACCATGATCTGCGATTTTATTCAGTCTGTCTAAACCTCAAAGAAGCGAAAAAAAGGAGAACGTACCATGAAAATGCCATCGTATGTCAAAATAGTAAGTGTATTGGTGCTGGCGCTGTTCCTCGGAGCAATAACGGCATCGGCAGAAGCCTGGAAGTTCGGCGTCATGTCCGACACCCAGTGGAAGGCCAATGTCGACGGTGAGAATCCTGAAACGGTCGCCGTCGGGATCATCAACCAGATGAACACGCGGTTCATCAACCATAACGTGAAGTTCGTCATCCAGGTCGGCGACCTGGTGGACAAAGAAACTGACAGCCCGAATGGTCTCCCGTCAAACCGCACCATGGATACCCGGGCCTCGGCGGCACAGGCCCTATACGACGCCGGGATCGGCTTCTACCCGCTTCGCGGCAACCATGAAGGCTCTCTGGCCGCTGCGCTGGAGTTCCAGACGCTCTATTCCCAGACCACCGGCAGCGGACCGCACGTCTTTGGTGCTTCTACCTTCAGCAGCCCCTCGACCACGCTGAACGGGTTGAGCTACTCCTTCGACTACAACAACGCCCGGTTCGTGATCCTGGACCAGTTCACCAGGACCGACGGTACCAATTATCTGAACAGCTCGAACAACAATATCATCGACCAGCTGGGCTGGATCGACATGCAGCTATCCACGAGGCCCGGGAAGACCCACGGCTTCG
>JAAXXJ010000410.1 GCA_013334545.1 Nitrospirota bacterium
CCAGGGGTTTGTAAAGGGAAAAATAACAAGGTAAGGTATTGATTTGTCTGAAAACCACAATATATAGTGGTCAGGAAGGAATCTATATTTCCCGGGCCATGAGGCGATTCAGGCCTATTTTCATGGGCAAAATGACCGCCAGGGCGTTCAGGACGATGACCAGGAGGAAGGAAAGGGCCGCCCATGCCCATCTTGCCGGACCCATGCCGGCTCCGATGGAATGGGACAGGAAAATGCGGTAGACGGGCCAGGCCTCGAGCGTGATGACTGCAGCGATGTACAGCATGGTCACGATCATGTACGCAATGCCGCCGAAGCCCGTCGGGATCTGCGCCACGTTCTCGTACCGGAAGCGGGGGAATATGGCGCCCATGCCGATCCCGAGGGCGGCGATCCCGAGCGTCATGAGGGCGACCGTGGTGACGCCGATGGCCATCATAAGCGTTGAGACCTTGAGCAGGACGTTCGACAGGACGATCAGGACCTCGGCGAGGACGAGCAGGGGGAGCACGCTGGACCAGAACTTGGCCCAGAGGAGATCCTTAAGGGGCAGCGGCGACGAGCGGACGATCCAGAAGGATTCACCCTCGAGGCTCACTGCCGGGAACACGAACCGCACCGCCACGGCCGATGTGACGAAGCCCACCATGCCGAGGTTCAGGAATGAAATGAGGTTTTGGATGAAGATCGTGGGCAGGGGCGAGCGTTCCAGCGGCAGCAGTTTGAAGCTGTAGATGTAGACGATCGTGAGCGCCAGGAGCAGGAAAAGCTGGGACCATTGGGAGGCGTCCCGGAAGAAGAGTTTGATGTCCTTCTGCACGATGGCCCGCATCCTTCCTCGGAACGGCAGGACGGCGATGTGGAAGAAGAGGTCAGCGGCCCGTGAGCGCGACAGCCTCGCCTTCTTGCCTTCCTGCGAACGGGACCACCCGGCGTAGTAGATCCTGCCGCAGGCCCATTCTCCGATGATGATGCCGGCCAGGGCCGTACTCCAGAGCATGAGCAGGAAGAAGACGGCCTCGCCCGCCCCCCCCTTGAGAAGCGGCGACAGCACGTCCGATGCCCATGAGCTTGGGAAGAGGGGCGACACGGGGCCGCGCATTGCCGTCAGGTACTGGACGAGGGTGGGGAAGGCGTCGGGATCCACGAGCTTCTCGGGCCGGAGCATGCGGAACAGGATGTAGAGGACCACGAAGAAGAGGAGACCCAACAGCACGAGGATATCGCGGGCGCGGCGCGCCGGGAAGGCGGAGACGAGCAGCATCGTCGCCATGATGCCGATGGCCGCGGGGACGATCAGGAACGGCACGATCGTGAGCAGGAGGCCGGCATAGTACGCGGCCCCCGCCTTGAACACCGCTCCGTAAGCGATGAAGACCGGCAGGCCGTAGATGAGGGTCATCCACGACGAGTCTATCAGCGTCTCGATGAACTTGGCGCGGTAGATGCTCTCGATCCTGATGGGGGAGGAATGCAGGATGTCCAGCTCGCCCGAGAGATAGAACGTGGAGAGGGACGTGACGATGTTGCTGAACACCAGGATCGAGAAAAAGGTCAAAAGCACCATGGACAGGAGCCGCAGGGCCAGCAGGTCCCCGAGCCCCTCCACGGTCCGGAAGTAGGTGAGCACCCGGTACGCCACGATGAACAGGAATGCCCAGAACGCGACACCAAGGAGCGCGAGGACCGAGGTCTTCATGCCGTCTCCGGGGGCGAGCCGGGTCAGACGGTTCTTGATTGCATGATAGCGGGGGAGAAGGAGGATAAACATAGTGTCATATTCAAGATTCAATATTCAAAATAAAGGCAACACTGAAAACGAGCGACACGAATGAATTTTTTGCATATCCCCTTCGCGTCCTGAATGAAATTGACGTTCCCTGCAGCACGCTGCAGGGAATCCCAGATCCGTAGGGAAGTTTCCGCATTCTCATCGCTCGCCGATCCCGCAGTAAGGCACGCGGAAGAGGCTCGCTCCTGGATTCCTGACCCTGCATCTACGTCCGCTCGCCCTCGCAAACTCGGCCTACGGCCTCAGACATGCGCGTTAAAGCTCACCGAAGATTCCTGCATGGAGCTTCGATCCTCAAGGTATACTATTTATCCTAATCTCTCGCTATTCCCTGTAAGCCTAGGGAATGCGCTCGCTCCTGGATTCGCCGGACGCTTCCTTAGGCCAAGACGGGTGCCCAGGAAGTTCATAGGGCCGCTCCGGGGACATGCGGGTTTGGGTAAAGGCTGTTGCATATGGTTTTCCAAAAGCCCCTGCATCCCGTGAGCAGGGCCGTACACAAGCATGCGGAAGCATTCATGGTTGATGCCATCACCCGACAATGCAGACACGGCCGAGCCCGTCTTGACGGGCGAGGGGAGGTGCTGCGGTAGCTCGAAGAACTTTGTTATCAGTAACCGCCCTGCATTCCTGCGCGGACCTGTGAGCCGGGGTGCAGAAAAAAACCGTAATCTGCCTCTCGTTCACAACGCTCAATCGCGCATGTTGCCCGCTAGTTTTGGAAAAGATCCCGATTCTTTTTCTTTCATTCCCGCAAAGGCGGGCTCCCTGTCACGTCACCTTCCCATCG
>JAAXXJ010000411.1 GCA_013334545.1 Nitrospirota bacterium
GCGTCCCGACCGGCGTGCCGAGGAACGCGCCAGGAGATCACCGTGGAAATACTCAAGCTCAGGAACGATGGCGCTGATATAATTAAGATCATCGCCTCGGGAGTGGTGAGCTTCGAACTGCCGGGTACGGTCACTCCCGGCGGCTTCAGCGCGGACGAGATCCGATTCCTCGTTGCGGAAGCCGGCAGGCATGGCTTGTCGGTAATGGCCCATGCGAACGGCGAAGCTGCGATACGAGCTGCTGCCGAGGCCGGCGTCCGCTCCATCGAACACGGCTTCTTTATGACCGATGCGGCACTTGATATCCTTGCGGACCGCAAGGTATTCTGGGTCCCGACAGCAGGGGCCCTGCGACGGGCAGTGGAGCGGGCGGAGGCTCGGACCGAGGTCGTGGCCTTCATTCAGCAGGAGATCGATCGCCATCTCGCCATGATCGGAAAAGCGTTCCGCGCCGGTGTGCCCCTTGCGGTCGGCACGGACTGCGTTCTTCCGGACCGACGCTACCGGGGCTATTATGACGATGAGCTTGCGCTCTTCCGCGGGGCCGGCATCCCGGCGGATACTGTTGAGCGGATCGCCAGCGAGGGTGGCAGGGCGCTGTTGCAACGGTAGGATCGGGTCATGGAGCCAGGGGCATGCGTCAGGGAACGGCCGGTTGCAGTTCCTTCGGGCTTTTTCATGACCCTGATCCGGGGCTCGGTACTTTATCTTTTCCCAGGAGGTTCTCATGCGTATCGGTGTTCTTTCAGGCGGGGGCGATGCACCGGGGCTGAACGCGGTCATCCGTGCGGTAACGAAAACCGCCATATTCAAGTACGGTTGGGAGGTGACGGGCATCCTTGACGGGTTCGAGGGCCTTCTCTCGCCGACCAAGACGCGGCAGCTTACGTCATGGAACACCCGCGGCATCCTTTTCGTCGGCGGCACCATCCTCGGCACGACGAACCGCGGCAATCCTTTCGCCCACAAGACCGTGGTCAACGGCAAGGAGATCACCGAGGATATGTCGCCCCTGGTCCTCGCCAATATCCAAGAGCTGGGCCTCGAGGCCCTCGTGGTGATCGGCGGCGACGGTTCGCTCAAGATCGGCAACGGCCTGCACAAGCTCGGCGTGCCGGTCATCGGCGTTCCCAAGACGATCGACAACGACCTTGACGCCACATTCGTCACCTTCGGGTTCCAGACCGCAGTGGACACGGCGACCGAGGCGCTCGACAAGCTGCACACCACGGCCGAGAGCCACCAGCGGGTGATCGTGCTCGAGCTGATGGGCAGGTACGCGGGCTGGATCGCCCTGGAGGCCGGAATCGCCGGCAGCGCCGACGTGATCCTGATCCCCGAGATCCCGTTCAGCATGGAGAAAGTAGCGGAGAAACTGATCGAGCGCAAGAAGAGCGGGAGCAAGTCGAGCATCGTGGTCGTGGCCGAGGGCGCAAAGCCCGTGGGAGGCCAGATGTCGGTGCTCGAGAAGGCGCCGGACGGGTATGCTCTGCGGCTGGGCGGCATGGGCGACATTGTCGGACGGGAGATCGGCAAACGCACCGGATTCGATGTGCGCGTCACCGTCCTCGGACACCTGCAGCGCGGCGGAAGTCCGTGCCCGTTCGACCGGCTTCTCGCCACACGGTACGGTGCGGCTGCGGTCGAGCTGCTCGCGCAGAAACAGTACGGTCAGATGGTCTCCTACCAGCCGCCGGACATCAAGTCCGTACCGCTTGCGAGCGCGATTGACCAGCTCCGCCTCGTGGACCCCAACGGCGACCTTGTCAGGATGTCGGAAGGCATCGGAGTGAGCTTCGGCAGATGACCCTGTTCATTTTCTTCATCTTTTTTGTCTATGGTGGCGTGCATGTGTATGCTTTCCTGAAGGCCCGGCAGGCACTTGGGTTCGGATGGGCAGCGGGCGCCCTGCTCGCCCTGTTCATGCTCGCCATGGTCGGTGCGATCTTCCTGATCCGCACGCTCGAACGCCACGATTTCGAGCTCACCGCTCGGACCCTTTCGTGGGTCGCCTATCTCTGGATGGCGGCGATCTTCCTCTTCTTCTGCGGCTCCCTTGCCTTCGATATCGCGAACCTGCTCCTCCGGGTCCCTGCCCGGCTCGGCATCCAGAGTGTATCCATCAGGCCCCTGCAGCCGCGCTTCACCTTCGCTGTTTCGCTCACGCTCTCGCTCCTCATCTGCGTCTACGGCTACTTCGACGCCCAGAATATCCGGACCGAGCGGCTTGTGTTCGAGACAGATCGCTTGCCGAAGGGCACAGACAAGGTCACGATCGCCCAGATATCGGATGTCCATCTCGGCCTCATCGTGCGCTGCGACCGGCTGGTTGCTATGCTCGAGACAGTGAAAGCGGCCAAGCCGGACATCTTCGTCGTTACCGGCGATCTTGTGGACGCTCAGATAAACCACTTGCCGGGCCTGCGCGAACTTATACAGGAGGTGCCTGCACGGTACGGCAAGTTCGCCATTACCGGGAACCACGAGTACTACGCCGGCCTTGACAAGGCGATCGAGTTCATCCAGCACTCGGGGCTTACCATGTTGCGGG
>JAAXXJ010000412.1 GCA_013334545.1 Nitrospirota bacterium
GGAAATGTCCTCGGGCTTGATGACCTCCTTGTGACCGTGCCCCCCCAAGTCGATGTCGGGAGTGATGAAGCCATCCCGCGCTGCCTTGGGCGAATCGGCGTGGACCTTGCCGTCCTTGGTGACCACGTACCGCTCGACCCAGGTCCGCGAAACGTTGGCATCGTAGGGGATCTCGTTCTCGTTCTTGCACGCCTTAACGCAGAGACCGCAACCAACGCACTTATAGGTGTCGACCAGAAAAACCCAGCGCAGGCCTTTCTTCTTCGCCTCCTCGGGCGTGCCGCCGTGCACAACGGTGAGGCCCGCAGGGACAGCCATGCCGGCAAAGCCGATGAGTGAATATTTCAGGAACTTTCGTCTCGTTACCATGGCTAGGCACCTCCCAGTTTGGGACTATGGGGATTGTGGCACGCCACGCATTCCATGCCCGGATTGTGTTTTTCCGGATCGGCGAATCCCCTGATATTCGCACGGGCGCTGGTGGGATAGGGCAGTTTGACATGACAGCGGTAGCACTGTTCCCTGCTCCTGTCGATGGCGAGCTTGGGCCGTTTGTCCAAGTCGTAATGGATGATCCCCTCTGCGGTGCCAGCGGGGCCGTGGCAGTTCTCGCAGTTGATGATCCGGTGCGGCGATTTGTTGATGCTGGCGTACTTGTCGGAATGGCAGTCCTTGCAGTATTCCTTACCCTGGTACTTGATCTTGAAATTCTTCCAGAATTCCTCATCGCCTTTCCGGTGCCAGCTATAGATGTAGCCGCGCTCGTACGATCCGAAGTCCTTGGGCACATAGAAGTATCGTGCGACGAGGATCAGGACCACGATGCCGATCACTGCGATCAGCGGCCGGAACACATGATTCTTCATACACTACCTCCCCATTCTAAAATCCTGCGCTTTCATATTGTCTGATCGATCACGTCCCGGCCACCGCCTATCGTTCTCCGCCCGTTCGCTCCTGTTGTTCTTTCAAACCTGCCACCAGCCCATACCCCTGCCAGAGGATGGCGCCGAAGCTCAGGGTCAATCCGATCACCAGACCGACGAGGTGGACCCATTGGTTCTTGATGACCACGAACAGCACGATGAATATGACCGAAAGCTTCAGGACATTGATCGCCGCGGCGGCGAGGTTCGCCAGGATGCTTGAGGTTCCCTTCCGGAGATAGACCCGTTCAACGGTATAGGCAAGCCACCGGAAATTGATCAGGCCGAGCACCGCGCCGAACACCACGCCGACGGGCACGGGCCACAGCGGATAACCGGGCCAGGCGGTCATCTGCACCGCGACAACAGCGGCGATGCCGATGCCCGCGAGGACCGCGGTCTTCCGGGCAACGCCGGCCGCAACGGCCTTTGCCGAGTGTTCGCGGAGATCGTTTTTATCGGTCATGGTCCCTCTTGTCGTCCTTCCCGTCCAGATCCATGAGCCTCCGGGTCTGGTCGTAGAGGTTCTTAAAGCCCGCCGCGATGCCCAGCAGAAGGAACACCACCGTGAGCCATGGAGTCGTGTTGAAGCGGCCGTCCAGGTAATGGCCGATGAAATACCCGATGACGGTCGAGACCACCAGGGTGATCCCCACCGTGCTCAGGACACCGAGCATGCGAAAGAGCTTTCGGTCCTTTTCTTCCATGGTAAGTTCTCGAAGTCAGGAAGGGAGGAAAGTAAGAGGGGTGGACGTTGAGCGCGCTCTCATCAACGATTCTCTTCATCCTACCTTCTTGACTTCTTGCCTTCGCTCCTTCAATCCCTACAGGGACCTCAGGCTCTTCCGCGCCGCTTCGATGGTCTTGTTGACATCCGATTTCGAATGCGCCAGGGAAAGGAACGCGGCCTCGAACTGCGATGGCGCCAGGTTCACGCCGTTTGCGAGCATGCTGCGGAAGAACTTCCCGAACCTTGCCGTGTCCGACGTCTTGGCGCTCGCAAAGTCCGTCACTTTCCTGTCCGTGAAAAAGGTGGTGAACATGGACCCGACGCGGTTGATGGTCGCAGCGATGCCGGCCTCGTTCGCGGCCACCCGAAGCCCCTTCTCGAGATCGGCGGACGTCCGTTCGAGCGCCTTGTACACACCCGGTCTCGCGAGGAGCTTCAGGGTCTCGATGCCCGCGGTCATTGCGAGGGGGTTGCCCGACAGCGTGCCCGCCTGGTAGATGGGCCCCAGCGGCGAGATCTTCTCCATGATCTCCCGCTTGCCGCCATAGGCTCCGACCGGCAGGCCGCCGCCGATCACCTTCCCCAGCGTGGTGAGGTCGGGTCTGATCTTGTAGAGCTGCTGGGCGCCGCCATAGGCTACGCGGAACCCGGTCATTACTTCATCGAAGATCAGCACGATGCCGTACTGGTCGCAGACCTGGCGAAGCCCTTCATGGAAACCCGGCAGGGGCGGGACGCATCCCATGTTGCCGACGACAGGCTCCACGATGATGCAGGCGATCCGCTCGCCTTCCCTGCTGCAGATGTCCCGTACTGCGGCGAGGTCGTTGAACGCCACGGTCAGCGTGTGCTTCGCGAGGTCCACGGGAACGCCGGGACTGTCCGGCAGA
>JAAXXJ010000105.1 GCA_013334545.1 Nitrospirota bacterium
ACTTCTGCCCGACCTCGTGCTGGGCGCACTTGCCTCGCTTCGACTCCACGATCTCGATCGAGATCTGGTACTTGCGCCTCGGCGGCGCCTGCTGTGGCCTCGCCTGGTCTTGCCCGGCCTCGCGCGGAAGCGGGGCAGAGACGGCTGCCGCGGGCACCGCCGCCCCAAGCGCAGCTGCCGCGACGCCGCAGTTCGAAAGGAACTCCCTTCGTTCGATCTTCATCGTTCTCCTCCGAGCGGCGTCGTCCGCCGCGCGGTTCAGCGGAAGTTCCCCTTCCGACTGCTCGTGGGCGGGATCCTGAGCTCCTCGCGGTACTTTGCTACGGTCCTTCGGGCGATATCGAGGCCGCGGGCCTTAAGGGCGTCCACGATCTGTTGGTCCTTGAGCGGCGCGGCCGGGTTCTCCTCGCGGATCATCTTCTGGATCGTGTCCTTCACGGTAAGCGAAGAGACCTCGGCGCCGGTCCCTGCCGTGGTGAATCCGGTGGTGAAAAAGAACTTTAGGGGGAAGATGCCCTGCGGTGTATGCATGTACTTGTTGGTCGTGACCCGGCTGATGGTCGACTCGTGCATAGAGATGTCCTCGGCGACGTCCTTGAGGACCATCGGCTTCAGAAGCGAGATGCCGTGTTCCAGAAATTCCGTTTGGAACTTCACGATGCTCTCCGCCACCTTGTAGATCGTTTTGTTCCGCTGCTCCATGCCCTTGATGAGCCACTGGGCCGAGCGCAGCCTCTCTTCGATATACTCCCGCGTGGTCTTGTCGACACCTTCCTTCTGGCCCAGGATCTTCCGGTAGTAGGGATTGATACGGACGCGGGGAAAACCCTCCTCGTTGAGCTGGATAACGTAGCGGTCCTCCACTTTGACCACGTACACATCGGGGACGACATATTGCGTGTCTGCGGACGCGAAGGGGCGGCCAGGCTTCGGCTCCAGCTCGTGGATGATGACCGCAGACGCTTCCAGGACGTCCTGCTGCGTAACGTTCAGGACCTTGGCGATATTCTGGTATTTCCGCTTCTCCAGGTCCGGGAGATGCTCCCGAATGATCTTTTCCACCAGGCTCCCCTGCAGGTCGAGATATCTCACCTGGATCAGGAGGCACTCCTTGAGGTCCCGGGCGCCTACACCGACAGGATCGAAGCCCTGAATGATCGCGAGGGCACTCTCCACATCCCGCATCGTCGTCCCCGCGGCCAGCGCCATCTCGTCCAGCGTGGCGCGGAGATAGCCGTCGTCATCGATATTCCCGATGATAACCTCGCCAGCCGCGAGCAGCGCATTATCGGAGACCGACAGGTGGAGCTGCCACATGAGATGGTCGCTGAGAGAAGGCATGCGGGTGAGCGTCTGGTCGTAGGACGGGCGGTCGTCCTCGGACGGCTCGATGGTCCCGTAGTCACGTCCGTCGCTCATCTCATCGATATATTCGTCCCACCGCGTCCCGACCTGATCGAACTCGCTCTTGAGCTCCATCTCGCCCTCGGTCTCGGGCTGGCGCTCAGGAGCGGTCGTTCCGGCCTCCATTGACGCCATCGCCTCCCCCGGCTCACCATCGCCTTCCGGAGTATCATCTGCCGCGTCCGGTAAGACCTCCTCGAGGACCGGGTTCTCCTGAAGCTCCTGGGCGAGCGTCTGGCTGAGCTCGAGACGGGACAGCTGCAGCAGCTTGATGGCCTGCTGGAGCTGCGGGGTCATGATGAGCTTTTGCGATAGTTTTAGTTCGAGTCTTGCTTCCATGGAAGTAACGGATTTACGGTTTACGGTTCAAGGTCAAAGGTACAGATACGGCAACGATCAGGTCAGATGTTGCACCAGGAACCGGGAACACAGTTTCGTCCTGTCTCCTCCTTCACAATTTGAACGATTCACCCAGATAGAGCTCCCGTACGCGAGGGCTCGCCGTGATGTCCGCCGGGGTGCCTGCTTCGATGATCTTACCGTCATTGATGATATAGGCGCGGTCGGTGATGGCCAGCGTCTCCCGCACGTTGTGGTCCGTGATCAGGATGCCGATCCCTTTGTTCTTCAGCAAGGAAATGATGCCCTGGATGTCCTGCACCGCCAAGGGGTCGATCCCCGCGAAGGGCTCGTCCAGCAGGATGAACTTGGGAGACATGGTGAGAGCACGCGCGATTTCCACCCGCCTTCGCTCGCCGCCGGAGAGGGTGTAGGCCATGCTGTCCGCGAGATGGGCGATCCCCAGTTCGGCCAGGAGGCTGTCGCGACGGTCCCGGCGCTCGAAATCGGATATGCGCAGCGTTTCGAGAATCGCCATAAGGTTGTCAGCGACGGTCAGCTTCCGGAACACGGACGGCTCCTGGGCAAGATAGCCGATACCGTTCCGGGCCCGTTGGTACATGGGCATGCGTGCAATGTCCCTGCCCTCCAGGACAACCCTGCCCTGGTCCGGTTTCACCAGGCCGACCACCATGTAGAACGATGTGGTCTTGCCCGCGCCGTTAGGGCCGAGCAATCCGACCACTTCGCCGTGCTTTACCTGGAAGCTCACGCCTTTCACGACTTTACGGCCGCGATAGGTCTTCTCCAGTTTTTTTGCCTCAAGAGCATCCATGATCCGTTATCCGTTCCTCACCGTTGCCGGAACAGGACCGGCGTACGCAGCCCGGCGGGCCTGATCCGTCACTTCGATCTGCGCAAAGCAGGCCTCTGCGTCTTGCTTTCTTCAGGCTTGTCCTGGTAGAACAACACGTTGCCGCTTTCGATCAGGCTCCGCTCGCTCCGCATGAACATCGTTATTCGCTCCCCCCCCAACTGGTTCTCGTTCTCGATGATCCTTGGATCGCCGGTCAGGACGATCTTCTCTTCCTTGCTGTAATAGATGGCCTTGTTCGCCAGGGCCACCCGGCCTTCCTGACGGACCACGACATTGCCCTGGGCCTCGATCTCCCGGACCGCCTTGTCGACGGCATCGTAATAAACCACCAGATGATCGGAGGTCAGGGTCATGTTCTCCTTCTTCAGGGTCACGCCGCCGATGAACGTCACCGTGTTCCCCAGCTCGTCCGCTTCCATGCGGTCGGACGTGACCACGATGGGTTCCCGCTTTGCCTTTTCCGGGGCATCAAGGCCCGGCGCCGCCGCCATCAGGAAGATGGCGGCAACGAGCAGCGGACTATTCCTGAAGAACCGCCTTGACATTACTTTCCACCAGCATTTTCCGCAGGTCCACATCGGCGGATAGTCCTTTGCCTTCGAGATAGATCTCCTTGCCCAGCACCTTGAAGGGGTCCTTTGTCGTCACCACCCGGTCATCGGCCCTCCAGAACAGGGTGTTGGTCGTCATCAGGTACCCATCGCTCGTGACGATCCTGACTTCCCGGGCACCCCGGCGGATCGTGGCATTGCCGTTCAGTGTGTCCATCAATCCGGTCTCTCCGAGGAGAACTACCTTGCGTCCGTCGGGCTCCAGGAACTGGATCTCCACATCCTTTAACCTGGCCTCCCTGCTCTCGAACAGATCGGTACGGGAAGAGTTGATCCGCCAGGAGACCCTGCCGTCCTCGGTCTGTGCGAACCGGAAACCGTTCATGCTGATGAGCAGCCGCTTCCCTGGGGCGGGCCGGAACAATGAGGGGATTGAAAAATCGACGTCACGAAGAAGCCGGTAACTTCCGTAAAGGACCCCGGCAAGGACACAGAACAGGACAAGGACCGAAAAAAATCTAAAGAATGATCGTAGCATGGCCTGAAAGTTGATATGGCGACCGGGAAAGGGCCGCCATATGCATAATTTATACCATAGGCTCGGGTAGGATGTAAAGGTGAAAAAAGCCCCCGTTGCATGCTCTGAATATTTCTCGGTGCAGAGTGGAAGGAATTATAACAGTCAGAGGCCAGGAATTTAGCGGTTTACTTTTTAACGGCATTGAGGAATAATGTTTTTCGGAGCTGATTATGGATGCCGTTCTAGAGGACATCAAGTTCAACTGCGACGTGTCCGATGCCCGCTACTGGGGATATTTCTCGATCTGCGGGTTGCTGATGCGCTACCGCGACCTGTTTCGCTCAGAAGCGGGACTGGAACCGTGGTCCCCCATCGCACGCAAAGAGATCGCCGCATGGATCGGCAGCAAGGAGTCTCGCTGGACCAGTCTGGAAGACCAGGATCTTCGAAACCTGACCATCAAAGGTACGGCGTATTCTCCCTTCGACATCGACGGGATCAATCAAGCCTTGGATACGGATGGTTACGTTTACGGCGCCGGATACGGCATGTATCTCAAGCCCACTTTTTTCCTCGGCTGCGCCCGGTCTGTTGCCGCGATCGAGGACCATACCGTCCACACCACGGGGCAGGAACTTGTCCGGGACCTCTTCACCGCTCCTGCCATGCTCCGGGAGCGCACCATCTTCCTGCGCCTCGAACCCTTGAAGGCACTCCTGTGGGACAAGTTCACTGAGCTCAGGCCTGACCGCGGACCAGCCCTGACCGAAGCGTTCCGGGCATACGGAATAACGACGGGTCAGCCTGTCAGCGACGACTTCGCCAGGCGGTTCGAGCAGATGGTCCTCAACTATTCAGGCGTCCTCCTCCGCCATGAACTTGCAGAGTCGCAGGAGGCGGTCCCGCAGTGGAAAGAGCTCCTGACACAGGCCGGTGACCGGAATACCGAACATTTCCTGCGTGCCGTAAAGGACCTCGTGGCCGATACCTCGGACACCGGGCCGTTCCGAAGCATTGTGGAGACGCGGGACCGGGGGGCCCTTAGCCTTTCCATCGGATTGATGGATGGGTATCGGCGGATGTTGTTCCCGGAGGTCCGGGAGGCCTATGGACGCTTCTTGGAGGATGGGGCTTGGGAAATCGTCGAGAACGCGCGCCAGCGCGGGAATGCCCGGTTCATTGCGCTTCGTCATAGGATCCTCGAACTGTTTGCCAGCGGCGATCAGCGGTTCTTCCGGAGAGGCATCGCGGACATGATGCAGAATATCGCTTGAGAGCACCGCCCCGGACAGGTGAATGAACTGTGATGCTAGGACCCTCGGGACCTTTTGATCTTCACACCATCGTTCCGAACGCAGGACAAGACCAATGGTACATAAAAACTGGCCTAGACCGTTCCAGTACTTTCGGGACGTCCGGACATTCCTGCTCACCATCAGCGTGGTTGTCACGGTCGGCATTGCCGTTATCTACCTGTTCCGCTACCACGCGGTGAACGAGCTTCTCATCCAGACCGTGCGGCACGAAGCCGAGTCCTTCGCCCAACTCATCGTGCTCACGCGGCACTGGAATGCCGAGTACGGCGGCGTCTACGTGGAAAAAAGACCGGGCGTCACATCGAATCCCTACCTCAAGGAACTGGGCATCGATCCCGACATCCGTACGGCCGACGGCAGGATCCTGACCATGAGAAACCCTGCCATCATGACCCGGGAGATATCCCAGTTGGCCCGTCGGGACAATATGGCGGAATTCCATATGGTCAGCCTCAAGAGCCTGAATCCCGAGAACCGGCCCGATGACTTCGAGAAGCGGTCCCTGGAGCGGTTCGAACGGGGTGAGCGGGACATCTGGCAGATCGAACGTTCCGGTGAAAAGCCAATTTTCCGGTATATCCTCCCCCTCGTAACGGAGGAGTCCTGTCTCCCGTGCCACGGCAAACAGGGATACCGGATCGGGGATATCCGCGGCGGCGTGAGCGTCATCATCCCCGCCGCAGGCCTGATGTCCCGGATGAGTACCAACCGGAACAATATCATCATCGATGCCGTCATCACCATCGGTGTCCTGCTTGCCATCCTCTACCTGTTCGCCTGGAAGCTCGTCGTCCGACTTGAAGATGTCCAGGAGCGCTTAAAACATCTTGCCGTCACCGATGAGCTCACGGAACTCAAGAACCGGCGTTACATCATGGAACAAGTCGAAAGGGAATATCAGCGTGCCGTACGGACCGGGACCCCCCTGTCCCTGGTCCTCATCGACATCGACCATTTCAAGAAGGTCAACGATACTTTCGGCCATGCTTTCGGAGATGCGGTCCTGAAGGCCGTGGCCCGTGACATGCGCGAAAGCCTCAGGACCTATGATCTCCTTGGGCGGATCGGCGGGGAAGAGTTCCTCATAGCCTCACCCGGTTCAACGCTCGAGGAAGCGGCTGCGCTGGCGGAGCGGATCAAGGAAAAGATCAGGGAGAAAACGATCGCGAATAAGGACCACTCGATATCCGTCACGGTGAGCGCAGGGGTCACATCGTTGAGCGGACAGGACATGCAGGCCGACTCCATGCTGGCGCGGGTCGATGATGCGCTCTACCAGGCAAAACAGGGGGGACGGGACCGTGTAGTAACAGCGTAAAGAGTCCCGCTATCAGTTCCCCGCTAAAAAATTGCCGCAATATTGCCGAACACCATCTCAAGTCTGAACAATATCCCCGGTGTGGCATCAAAGCTCCGGTCGCGCGGGAAGCGGTACTGGGGCGCGATCTCGAGGAACAGCCAGTCCCGCCAGAACCGCTGCCGATAGCGAAACACGAACAGTTCCTCTTCCAATTCGTTGGTCGGACGGGTCTGGAAACTATTGATCCATTCGTACTGTATCGCGCGGTTGCGGTCAAGGGGCTGCCGCAGGAGAAAGCTCAGTGCATAGGGATAGCCTATCACGTTCTCGGACCAGAGCCCTTGAAGGGTCATCCGGAAGAACAGGCCATGGGGCAGGGTCCGCTCGAAGTCGAACGTAGTCCTGGACTGCCATCGCTGGTCACTGGACCAAACAACCTCCTGGGTGAACCGCAGGGCCCAGGGATCGAAAGGGACAAGATAACGGTACCGCGGCCCTGCAAGGATAGCAAGTTTCCCGTTATGCAGTTTGACGCCGGCCAGAAAGCTAAAATTACTGCGATTCGTTTCCACGGGGAAATATTGGAGCGCCGACGTTAGGTTTCTCTGGGGCGTCTGAGCAATATTGGTACCTGCCCCCCCGGGCTGTGCGGGCGTCTCATCGTACCTCTCGTACGGATCGCCCGAGATCACCAGACGGGTCTTTTTGCGGAGCTGGGGCAGAACGAGCCGGAGATCGAAATTCGGCCGCCGGTAATCCATGCCCGTACCGTCCTCACGGAACGCTTCGAAGCGTATCTTAAGATAGGACCGGTTGATCTCCGCTTCGTAGCGTTGGTCGCCGAAGAAAGAGTCCAGCCAGGCTGCGGTCGACAGGAACCCGTAAGTGACGCCGCCGTGGAGCGAATCGATAATGCTGCTTTCCTCTTCGGTGGCTGTGGGACGGCCTTGGTCCGCGGGCTGGCGGGTCACAGTCGGGGCTGTCGTCAAAGGCTCGGCCTGCGGCTGTCCCGCCGGTGCCGGCATGACCGGCTTTCCCTCGGTCTGTTGCGGAGCTAATCCTGATTGTGGCAGGTCCTGAGGAGAGGAAAGGGTCGACGACACAGGGTCTTCCGGCGGTCCTGTAGGCAGACCCTCCTGGGCAGGCTCAGCAGTTCCAGCGCAAGCGGCGGTCGAAATAACAAGATATAGGAGAGACAAGTGCACGGCCAGGGTCCAGGCGAGGACCAGCGTCATCACTCTGCTCAGGGATGGTGCCTTCTTTCCCGATTGTCCTGACCGTCCATTGCCGGCTGTCATCGTGCGTTCTTTCAGGGAGCTCTCGTCCAAGGGAGTACGACGTATTTCTATGAGAATAGGCAAACAGCCGCGCATTGTCAAGGTTGACCCGGGGGAACCGGCATGACGACGAGCATATCTGAAGAGATACGGCTGCGGTATCTCTATCGCCGTCTGATCCTTCAGGGGAAAATAAAAGTTTCTTTTCGCTCTGCCGTGGGATTGGTTGGGCCTGACGGTGCATTTCACCTCTACTCCGTTAACTACCCCTGCACGAAGCGACAGCCGCGAAAAAGGCCGTAGCCATTTTATCGCAAGCCGGCCAGAAGAGGACAGGACGCCTCCCAGGACCGGGAGTCCCTGCCGATGAGTGGAGAACCGTGCTGGGACGTTACTGCTCGAACGGTCCTCTATTTTGCTGGCGGATAGCCTGTTTTTCGCCGCAGGTATCGGACAGGAGCAGATCATATCTGCGTACGCAGGCCCTCTCTTCGACAAATCACTTGCAATCAAAAAATCATTATGGAATAATCCTGTCTGTTTCACCCATTAGACAGGGAAGCTGCTGGTCTCTTGATGGAGGATCCATGGCACAAACAACAGGCGCTCTGCTCATTGCCAAGGGCAAGAACGAGATATCCATCCTTCCCCGGATGGCCAGCCGGCACGGGCTCATTGCAGGTGCCACGGGCACGGGCAAGACCGTCACTCTCCGTGTCCTGGCTGAGCAGTTCAGCGCGATCGGCGTTCCCGTCTTCATGGCAGACGTCAAGGGCGACCTGTCGGGCATTGCCCTGCCCGGCGGAGACCGGCCCGAACCAACAGCGCGCGCAACGCAGCTCGGCATGGGAGAGCTCGTTTTCAAAGGCTGTCCGACCGTGTTCTGGGACGTTTTCGGACAGCAGGGACACCCGATCCGCGCGACAGTCTCCGAGATGGGTCCCCTGCTCCTCAGCCGCATCCTGGACCTTAACGATATCCAGAGCGGCGTCCTCACCCTGATCTTCAAGATCGCCGACGATAATGGGCTCCTGCTGCTCGATCTCAAGGACCTGCGCGCCATGACCCAGTTCGCAGGAGAGAACACGGCGACATTCAAGACCGAATACGGCAACATCTCGGCGGCAAGCATCGGCGCGATCCAGCGTGGACTGGTCGCCCTCGAGGAGCAGGGCGCCGGTGCCTTCTTTGGCGAACCCGCCCTTGACCTGAACGATCTCATCCAGACCGGTCCCGGAGGCAGGGGGGTGATCAATATCCTGGCCGCGGACAAGCTCATTAATTCTCCCAAAGTCTATGCCACCTTGCTCCTGTGGCTGTTGTCCGAGCTTTTCGAGCAGATGCCGGAAGTGGGTGACCCATCCAAACCCACCTTGGTCTTCTTTTTTGACGAGGCCCATTTATTGTTCAGCGATGCGCCCAAGATTCTCCTGGACAAGATCGAGCAGGTGGTGCGGCT
>JAAXXJ010000413.1 GCA_013334545.1 Nitrospirota bacterium
GGCCGATCCCAATTCGCCCCGCAGCGTGCCGGTAATGGAAAATTCGATGAAGAGCAGGGCAAGAACAAGGATGGCCGCATAGAGGATGAATATCCGTTTAAAGATGCCGCGTTTCATGTCTTTACTCCACGAAATAACCGATGCCCCGGCGCGTCATGACGTAGAGGGGTTTCGACGGGTCGTCTTCGATCTGGGTGCGCAGTCTCCTGATATGGACATCGACGGTGCGCGGTTCGACGTAGGTCTCGTCTTTCCAGACTGCGTCCAGGAGCTGGTCGCGGCTGAATACGCGCCCGCGGCGCTGGACGAGGTAGAGCAGCAGCCTGAACTCCGTGGCGCTCAGGTCCAGGGGCTTGTTCCGCTTGGTGACCGTGAACGTTTCCGCATTGATGACCAGATCGCCGAGTGTAATCGTTTTTCCTGCTGCCGCTTGTTCGCCGGACCTCCGCAGCACCGCCTTGACGCGGGCGATCAGTTCGCGGGGGCTGAAGGGCTTAGCCATGTAGTCGTCGGCGCCGGTCTCCAGCCCCCTTACCCGGTCGGCCTCGTCGCCTTTGGCAGTGAGCATGATGATGGGGACGCGCTCGGTCTTGGGGTCGCTCCGCAAGATGCGGCAGAGCTCGATCCCCTGGATCCCGGGAAGCATGAGATCCAGGATGATCAGGTCGTAGTTCTTCTTCCGGGCCTTGTCCAGAGCAACTCCGCCGTCAGGTGCCGTGGAAACCTGGAAACCCTCTTTCTTCAGGTTATAGGATACGAGTTCGACGAGGTCTGGCTCATCATCGACGATCAGGGCTTTCTTCATGGCCCCTACAATAACTGATAGAGGCACTGAAAGTCAAGGAACGATGCCGGCCTTTTCGCTCAATGCCTATGGGGATTCTATGCTACACTATTGTTATGATCGTCATCGAACCATTCAAGGGGAAGCCCGTCACGGAGCAGCGGGTGGAGATCGTGGAACGGAAGGGCACGGGCCATCCGGACTATCTCTGCGATTCCATGATGGAGGCAGTCTCCATCGCCCTGTCGCGGGAATATGTGAAGACGTTCGGCGCAATCCTGCACCACAACATCGACAAGGGTCTGCTCGCGGCGGGCCGGGTGGAGAAGCTGTTCGGCGGCGGGAGCGTGCTCGCGCCGATGGAGCTGATCATCGGCGACCGGGCAACGTTCGAGGCTGGAGGAAAGAAGGTGCCCGTCGCCGACATTGCCATTGACGCAGTGAAGGCCTGGCTCAGGAAAAACATGCGGTTCGTGGACCCGGAGCGGCATCTCCGGTACCGCGTGGTGCTGGCGCAGGGCTCCGAGGAACTGACGGACATCTTTTCCCGCTCTGGCAAGGTGCTGGGCGCGAACGATACCTCGGCAGCGGTCGGGTATTACCCCTTAAGTCCTACTGAGGAGGCAGTGCTGTCGCTCGAGCGCTATTTGAACTCGAAGGGGTTCAAGAGCAGGTATCCCGAGACCGGCGAGGACATCAAGGTGATGGGGCTCAGGACCGGCAGGGACCTGGACCTCACGGTGGCCATGCCGCTTGTCTCCCGCTTCGTCTGGAACGAAAAAAATTACTTCGAACGCAAAGAAGTGCTTCAGAAAGAGATGACGAGATATGTGCGCAGGTTCGAGACATTCAGGAAGGTCCTGGTCCACTTCAACACGCTTGATGAACCGGGCAGGGGCCTGAACGGCGTGTACCTGAGCCTGCTCGGCACATCGGCCGAGGACGCGGACTCGGGTCAGGTGGGCAGGGGCAACCGCGTGAACGGCCTCATCTCGCTCAACCGGCCCATGGGCACCGAGGCGGCGGCAGGCAAGAACCCGGTGAGCCACGTCGGCAAGATCTACAACGTGCTGGCGCACCGCATCGCGAAGAAGCTGTATGAGAACATCAAGGGCTGTCGCGAGGTGTACGTCCTGATGCTCAGCCGGATCGGTACGCCGATCAACGAGCCGCAGGTAGCGACCGCCCAGGTCCTGCTGGAAAAGGGGAGGCGGGTCGGCGATATTGCCAAAAAAGCCGAGGAGATCATCGGCCGGGAGCTCGGGTCGATGCATAAATTTTGCATGGAATTGAGCAGGGGGAAATATCCGATCTGCTGAAGTGGAGGGAGGGAAATATGAGATGCATATTGAATGTCGCCCTGATGCTGTTGTTCCTTTCGGGACCTGCGCAGGCAGATGAGCAGGCCGCTGCAAAACGGTTTGTCGCGGCCATCGACAAGGACGGGTATCAACGAGTGGAGATGACGGCAGGAGAATATTATTTCGATCCTTCGGTCGTAGTGGTGAAGGTGAATGTGCCGGTGGAGCTCACGATCAGGAAGTCCGGCGGCGTTACACCCCATAACCTTTCCCTGAAGGCAGCCGAGGCAGACCTCGATTTTACCATCGCTATCTCGAAAGACCCGAAGAAGATCTCTTTCATGGCGACGAAGACCGGCAGCGAGGACTCCGGCCAGGACGCGAAGGCCGGCCCCAGCGCCTCTTCGGGTACGAGCTGCGCCAGCACGAAATACCCCTTGAGCATGAG
>JAAXXJ010000106.1 GCA_013334545.1 Nitrospirota bacterium
CGATCCTGCCTGCCTCGATCATCTCCCTTCCCTCATACTTGATGGAGAAATGGCTTGTGACGTCCCGGTTGAAGTCCTTCTCCGTCCGGTGCTCCCGGCGGATCCGCTCCAGCCGCGAATTGAGTGCTGCATCGGACGGGTCGATCTCAAGCGCCTTTTCCCAGTTGGCCACGGCGGCGCCGAGATCGTCCCTCCGGTATGCCAGGTCGCCGAGCACCTGATAGGCGGTCTTGTCGCGGGGCTTGAGCACGATGGCGCGCTCGAGCTCCCGTTCCGCTGCCCGGTCGTCCTTGAGATGGAAATTGGCTATCCCCAGTCCGAGATGCGCTGCCGAATCAGTATCGACGTACCGAAGCGCTTCCTCGAAGGCATCGCGCGCCCCTCGATGGTCGCCCTGCTGGAGAAGCGCCGAGCCGGCCGCGACCAGCCGCCGGTAGGTGTTTATCTCGGCGGACTGCGCATGTACAAGGGGTACCCAGGAGAGAAGGAGCGATCCGATAAGAATTGCAGGCCATAGATAGTGTTTAAACATTTTTTCGTTAATAAGTTGGCGGTTATTCCTGGTTCCAGATCTAATCCTTCATCACCTTCACGAATACCCTGCGGTCCCGTGGTCCATCGAACTCGCAGTAGAAAATGGCCTGCCAGGTCCCGAGCGCAAGCCTGCCCTCCTCGACCATGACTGCCTTGGACACGCCCACGAGGGTGGACTTGATGTGGGCAGCAGAGTTTCCCTCGTTATGGCTGTACTGGTCATCGAAAGGGATCACCTTGTTCAGTTCCTTAAGGATATCCCGCCCCACATTGGGGTCCGTGTTCTCGTTGACGGTGATGCCCGAGGTCGTGTGCGGCACATAGACGTAGCAAACACCGGAGCGGATGCCGCTTTCGGTAACGAGCCGCTGAACGCCCTGGGTGATATCGACCAGTTCGGTCCTTGATTTGGTCTGCACGCGCAACTGTCTGATCATGAGCATATCTCCGCAATGGTAATCGTTAAGGGTAAGTTCCTGACTCCCGACCCCTCCTACCTGTCTCCTGGCTTGTTCCCTATCCTCCTACGACAAATGATTCTTCCCTGCCGCGGCTCCTCACATCCTCGAAGATGGGATAGACGATGTGGGTGATGAGCGAGTTGATGCGGGCATAGTTGCCGATCGTGTCGAGATGGATATGGCTGGTCTCCATGGATTCCCGGAGCCCCTTGCGCAGCCGCTCCAGGTGCGCCTGGACCAGCTCCCGTTCCAGCTCTTCCAATTCCTCCTTGTTCCGGAGCACCCGCCTGCCGAGATCGCGGTCATTGCCGGTGAACGAGGAAAGGGACATATCGAAATTCTCCACGAGCTTCTTGTGGTAGCCGATGATCTCGTTCATGCCCTCCTCGGAGAACATGAGACCCTTCGTGATGCGCTTGGCCGCCAGGGGCATGATGTTGCGGTCGATGATGTCGCCGATGCTTTCCAGGTCGCGGCTCGCTTCGAGGAGGCCTACGGCGCGCCGGGAATGGACCTCCGTCAGGGTCGATGACGACAGGCGGGTGAGATACAGCCTGATCTGCCGGTCCAGCATGTCCACAAGGTTGTCCTTGTCCCTGATGGCGGTGATGAGCCCCGGATCGTCCACCTGGAATACCTTGATGGAGTCGAAGAGCATCTCGCGGACGATATCGGATTCCCGGAGCGTCTCGCGCGTCGCCTGGCCCAGCGCCAGGGACGGCGTCCCGAGCACATGGTCGTCGAGGTACTTGGGGCCGAACTTCTTCTCTTCCGGCGACTCCGGGACCAGTTTGACCAGCAGCTTCGAGAACAGCCCGAGGAACGGGAGGAAGCACACCGCCATGATGACGTTGAACAGCGTATGGGCGTTCGCTATCTGCCGGGAGAGATCGCTTCCGGAGCTGCTGACAAGCCGTTCGAACACCGGCAGGAACGGAAGTATGAGCAGGACGCCAAGCATTTTGAAGATGCTGTGGGCCCAGGCCACGCGGCGGGCTTCTGCAGGAGCGCGCATGCTCGCCATGAGCGCCGTTGAGCACGTACCGATGTTGGCCCCGAGGACGATGTGAATGGCCCCATCGAGCGGGACAAGCCCGTGCACGGCAAGGGCAAGGGCGATCCCGATGGTGGCCGCGCTGCTGTGGATCAGCGCCGTGAAGATAGCTGCGACAAGGATGCCCGTGAACGGCGCACCCACGAGCGCTACGAGCACCTCCTTGAAGAGCGCGCTCTCCTGCAGGGGGGCCAGGGCCTCGGACATGATGCGGATGGCCATGAACACGAAGCCGAAGCCCAGCAATCCGTTCCCGATGGTCTTCAGGTGATGGCGCTTTGCGAAGAGGATGATGCACAGGCCGAGGCCGATGAGAAGAACGGCATAGTCGGCTACGCGGAAAGCGATGAGCTGTACCGTGAGCGTAGCGCCGATGTCGGCACCGAGGATCACGGCCAGGGTCTGACGGAAGCTCATCAGGCCGGCACTCACGAATCCGACGAGCATGACCGACGTGGCGCTGCTGGACTGAATGAGCCCCGTGATGAATGCCCCTGCCCCGACAGCGGTCAGCCGGTTGCTCGTAAGCGACCGGAGGAGGAAACGGATGCGGGGACCGGCGGCATTCTGAAGGCCGTCGTTCACCAGCTTGATGCCGTACAGGAGCAGCAGGACGCCGCCGAAGAGGTTCAGGTAGATCATAGGCCTATACTATATCCGCATTTCTCTGTTTCCGTCAAATAGAAACTTGTCTTACCGCCTGCCGATGAGCCGTTTGACATATGCGACCTCGTCCTCGTTCGTGGCTACAGCGCCGTCCAGTTTTGCGTCCAGCAGACCGGCGAGGATGTTCTTATACCGCGGGCCGGGCGGGAGCCCCATCTTTTTCAGGTCATCACCCGTGAGCGACACTTTTACGTCCCGCAGCCGGGTCAGATAGAGCGAGATATACCGCTTGGCAGGCTCCTTCCGTGCCTTCGCCATCATCACGAGGACCTGCTCGATGTCCAGGGGATGGAGCAGGTCATAGACCCGGCTCGCCGGGAGCCGCGCGTCGCGGTAGAACTCGAACAGGATGTCCCGGCAGTGCAGGCGTGATGACATGACGCGCTTCCGGACGCGCGGGGGAACGGCCAGTCTTACCAGCGCCTCCTGAGCCGCTTCGTCCTTCAGCCGGTCAAGAAGGCCGAGGAAATAGACGAACCACCGTTCCACCGGCACCTCGAGATACAGCAGGCGGTACCAGGTGAGCGTCTCACCGATGCTGGCGAAGAGCCGCTCCAGTTCCACGCCGAAGCGCAGGTTCGGGTGAAGGAACTTCAGCAGATCGAGCTCCTCCATGCGCCGGAGGACCTTTAGGGGGTCCAGCTCCGAGAACATGAGGACCAGTTCGTCGTAGATCCTCTCCCCCGACAGCTTGTTGAACAGCTTCAGGTTGACAGCGCTCCTGATCAGGTTCCGCGTGTGCTTGCCGATCGGGAAGTCGAAGCGCTGTTCGAAGCGTATGGCGCGGAACACGCGCGTTGGATCCTCGACGAAGGAAAGGTTGTGCAGGATGCGGATGGTCCGCTCTTTGATATCCCGTAGGCCGCCAAAGAAATCGATCAACTCGCCATAGCGGTCCCGGTTCAGGCGGACCGCCATGGTGTTGATGGTGAAATCGCGACGGTAGAGGTCCTTCTTGATGGAGGAAAGCTCCACGGTCGGGAGGGCTGCGGGAGTCTCGTAATATTCGAGCCGCGCCGTGGCGATGTCGAGCTTGACGTCGCCGGGAAGCACCACCACCGCGGTCCCGAACTTTTGGTGGGTCCTCATCCGGCCGCCGAGCTTCCGGACGATCATGCCCGCGAAGACGATGCCGTCCCCTTCCACCACGATGTCGACGTCGAGGTTCTCCACGCGGAGGAACAGGTCGCGGACGATGCCGCCCACAAGATACACGGGAAAGCCGGACTCATCGGCGATCTCGCCGACCGCCCTCAGGGTATCGCGCACCGCTGCCGGCAAGCGCTCCTCAAGCATCCCCCGGACGTTCCGCACCGGTTGCGTCCCCGGCTCTGCGGGAAGACCTGCCGCTCCGAAACGCTGTTCGTGAAGCGACCGCAGCAGGTCCGTCCGCGTGATAGCACCGACGACCGTACCGTCTTCGGCGATGACCGGCATGAACCGCTGGCGCTCGCCGATCATCACCTGCTCCACCCGTGCCATGGGCATATCGGGGACGGCTACAGGCACGCCCGTGGACATGAACTCATCGACCGTGCGGTTTCCCAGGCCGTGGAACAGGGCCTTCTGGACGACCTCGCGGGTAATGATCCCGAGGAAGCGCTTCTCATCGAGAACGGGCAGGACGTTCACGCTGAACCGCGTCATCTCCTCGTTCGCCTGCTCGATGGACGTGCGCGTAGGCACGGTCTTGACCGGCGACGTCATGATGTCCGAAGCTGCCCTTCCCGGTACGATATGGCGCTTCAGAATGTCAATGAGCCGCTCCTGCGTCTCCAGGTAGGTCATGTCGCGGGCCACAGCGGATGCGGCGGTCAGGTGCCCTCCACCGCCCAGTTGTTCCAGCACTTTCCCGGCGTTGACCTGCGGAAGCCTTGAACGTCCGATGACATGTGTCTTGTCTCCCATCTGCACCACAAGGAACAGCACGTCCAGGCCGTCGCGGTCGCGCATGCGGTGCGCCAGTGCCGCGAGGTCCGGGACGAAATGGGGCGTGGCAATGGCAGCGACCACCACGGTCACGCCGTTGATGTCATAGCTCTTCGCGGCAGCCGCAAGCTCGTTCAGGACGGCGACCTGCTCGGGGGTCAGGTCCCGCACGATGAAGTCAGCGACTACGTTCAAGTTGGCGCCCTTACCGATGAGGAAGGCGGCAGCCCGTGCGTCGCGCTCCGTCGTCGACAGGTAGGTGAGCGCGCCCGTTTCCTCATAGATGCCGAGGGCGAACACCGTTGCTTCGAAGGGCGTGATCGCAATTCCTTTTTGCTGCAGGAGCTCCACCATCAGTGTCGTCGTTGCACCGACTTCCTCGATCAGTTCATGCTCGCCCTTGATGTCCCCGCCGGTGCGCGGATGGTGGTCGTAGATGTGGACCGACACACCCGGCCTGCCCAGCGCGTCGGCAAGCTTGCCCAGGCGGTTCGGGTTCCGATTGTCGACGATGATGAGCCGTGTTATCTTGTCCACGTCGATGTTCCGCAGCCGCTCGATCTCGATGGAATAGGCGGTCGATTCGAGGAAGAAGTCCCGCATGCTCTTCTCCTGCGAGCCGGCAAAGACCAGCTTGGCGCCGGGATAGAGTTTCTTCGCCGCAACCATGGCGGCCAGGGCGTCGAAATCGGCGTTCGTATGACTGGTGATGATCTCCATAGATGTACTGCGGATTGCGAATTACGGATGGCAACTTCACGGATCACAAATACCGTTGACCCGTTTTTCGTTCCGCGTTCCGCATTCCGCGAACCGCAATCGCTTCATCCCCTCGGATGGTATTTCTCATGGATCCGCTTGAGCCGTTCGCGGGAAACGTGGGTATAGATCTGCGTCGTTGAGATGTCGGAATGGCCGAGCATGGCCTGCACCGCGCGGAGATCTGCGCCGTTATCGAGGAGATGGGTGGCAAAGGAATGGCGCAGGGTATGCGGAGAAACGTTCCGGGTGATGCCGGCCTTCCGTACGTAATGCTTGATCCGCTCCCAGAACATCTGGCGGGTAATCTGGCGTCTGCGGGAGCTGACGAAAACGTCATCGGATGCCTGCCCCTTGAGCAGCAGCGGGCGGCTGCGGTCCAGATATTCCTTCAGGTGAGCCGACGCAACCTCGCCCAGCGGCACTGCCCGCTCCTTGGAGCCCTTTCCAGCAACAACGACGAACCCGCGCTCAAGGTTCATGTCCTGGAGCCTGAGCCCGACCAGTTCGCTCACACGGAGACCTGCAGCGTACAGGACCTCGAGCATCGCCCTGTCCCGGATGCCCAGCGTCGTAGTCATATCCGGCTGATTCAGCAGCGTCTCCACCTCACTGCTGCTCAGTGTCTTGGGCAGCCGGGTCCAGCCGTGGGGAGCCTCGATGTTCACGGTCGGGTCAGCGGCAGTGAGACTGTCGGTCAGAAGGTATTTGTGGAATCCCCGTATCGCGGAAAGGCACCGCGCTGATGAAGGCACCGCCATGCCCTCTTCTGAAAGACGCGAGAGAAAATCAAGAACATCCTGCTGTTTAATGTCATCTGGGGCCTTCGTCTCCATGAACGTGAAATATTTTCGCAGGTCCCGCTCATAGGAATCCAGCGTGTTCCGGGACAGCCCTTTTTCGACGGCCACGTAGTTGAGAAACCTTTTTAGAAGGTCGATGTGCATTCATTTTCCGTTAATAAATCAGGATATTGATTCCATTTCTATTGTAGGCTATTGACCGGGGAAATGCAAGGTAGGGAAAAGCAGAGAAACGATGCAACGACAACATTCACCATGGAGTATTCGTGGAAGAACCAAACGTGGAGCAATGCCATTTAAGAAGAATGATCGCGGAGCAGTGGTGGGGCGGAAGGAGTGCCTTGCGAAGAGGTTGACATGTTCGTTCACGAGGATCCGTGAACGAAGGAGGAAAGAATGCCAGGCGTCCCGATGTCCGTATTGAGGGCAGCCCTGCGTTCCAGGGGAGCATCGGGACGCCACCTGGCGCCGCTGTCACGAAGGGTTTTTTCGTGGAAAGCTGCGTAATCCTGCATGCCGATGGTCTTAGGACTCCTAAGCGATTCTTTCCTGGCGATAGGATCGGGATGAGGGGGAGAAGAAGCACGTCATTCGACATGCATACAGCGTCGCCGTTGTTTCAATGATAGCAGTCGGGATGACCCTGTCAATAGGTCTTTGAGAGAAAGCGTGGAACGTGCTCTTCATGAACCAATCAATTCCAGCGTCTGCGGAAGCGACACCGAAGAATCAGCGTGCGTTTACTGTGTCAGGAGCGCGATCGCCTTGGTCCTGCTCTTCACATTGAGCTTGCGATACACGCGGTAGAGGTGGGTCTTGACTGTCCGTTCGCTGATATTGCTCATCTCGGCGATCTCTCGGTTCGTTGCGCCCTTCAGGACATGACCGAGCATGTCCATCTCTCGGCTGGTGAGTGGCTGGAGCTCCGGCACGTGGGACTGGAGCAGCTCCGGAAGGAGCATCTGATGCATGCTGATGGCCTTCTCCAGGATCCGCCGCTCGGCCCAGATCCCTCCTGCCGCGACGGCACGGACCGCCTTCGCGATAAGCGCTGGCGGCGATGATGACAGAAGATATCCACGCGCGCCCTGCCGGATGTTTTCAACGAGTTCTTCGTCACCCGAGCTCGCGGTCAGCAGCAGGACCAACCGGGTCTTCGGGGACCGCGTACGCAGGGTGCGCAGGAAACGCGGGAGGTTGAACCTCTTCAGCCCGTCGGGATTCAGCAGAAGGACATCAGGGAGGAGCGCAAGCTGTTTGAGCGCGGTCTCCCGTTTTAAGACAGCGGACAGGACCGCGAGGTCGTCATGCTCCCCGAATGCCGAAGTAAGAGCTGCGAGACGGTCCGGATCATTTTCCACAATCATTATCGAGATCACGCTCACGAAAACGCTCCTCAAGACAAATTTAATTGGGGTCTTTTTGGGAGAATCCTAGTACTTATTGTAGATGGTCTAATGCAACTTTGTCAAGTGGAATTAGTCACTTCGCTGACCGCTAAGCAGCCAAAAGGCAGGTCAGGTGATAATACCATAGTTGCAGAGCATCTCGCCCAAGAGAGAGAGCGGGAGCCCCACGACGTTGGAATAACAGCCTTCGATCCTCTCCACAAGCAGAGCGCCCCGCTCTTGGATACCATATGCTCCAGCCTTGTCGAGCGGTTCGCCTGTCGCGACATAGGCAGAAATTTCCCGTTCCGACAGTTTCCGGAAACAGACCTTGGTGACCGACGTGCGCACGGAAGAGCGCCTCGATACCGCGTCCATGACCGCAAGGCCGGTGACTACCTCGTGCTCTCTGCCGGATAGCATGCTCAGCATGCGCCGCGCATCTGCGGCATCAACCGGCTTCCCGAGGATGGTATCGCCGACAACCACGATCGTATCGGCGGCGATCACGATGCCCGTCCTCGCCCGGCCGGCAGCGACCCGGGCCTTGTCCAGCGCTACCCGGACGGCGTATGCCTCCGGTGTTTCTCCCGGGAGCATGCGTTCATCCACGTCGGCAGGATCAAGGGAAAAGGAAATCCCGATCTGCTCCAGTAATGCGCGTCGCCGGGGAGAGCTCGACGCAAGAATAATGGTTGGCTTCATAGATACCGAGGAGCGTTCTGGTCCGGGGAAAGTCAAGAGATGATGTCAGGTTCAAGAGAAAAGAAGCAGCCCGCCTGCCGCCGCTTGCAATGGAGCGTGACGGCACTGCTTGCCCGCGCCGGTCGGCTGCAGATAGTCGGATGCGGCTGAGCGCATCTCCTCACGGTCTCCCTGAGGAGATGCTGCCGGATCGATCTCCCTTGTGAACCATACCTGGATTAGTACGTAAGAACGTCGGTCAGGATGATTGAAAATTCCTGGGAATCAGTGCCACCATCGCCATCGTCCACCGTCACCTTGACCTTGATTTCGTTCCTCCCGGGAAACATGATGTCCTTGGGTAGTTCCCAGCGGATTTGACCGTTCGGGGGATCGATGGTCATGCCGTCGGGAAATCGTTCCAGCCGGTACTTGAGAACGTCGCCGTCAGGGTCCCTCGCAGCAACGGCGTACGTGTAGACGCGGCCTTGCAGGGCAACCGGAGCGGCTGAGGTGATCTCCGGTTTACGGTTCTGTAGTACAACGCTGTTCGAAATGACGGGCCCGCCGGAAGCATTTCCGTCGGTAAAATCCACCATGACCGAGACGCTGTCTTTTTTGTGCAGCGTTGAGGTATCAAAGGTATTTTCACGGACCGGCCTGCCCACCACATTCCCGTTCACCCGCCACAGATAGGTATACGTGATTTCATCTCCGTCAG
>JAAXXJ010000414.1 GCA_013334545.1 Nitrospirota bacterium
TTCCTGCTTCCATCGAGCGCGGACAGATCGGGCAACAGGATCGGCTGCAAACCGAAGGACTCGACGATCTCCCGCAGTTCGCCGACATCTCCAGGAGTCAGATGCGAGCCCGCAAGGATGTTGATCTGAGATACGTTCTTCTTCGGCGATCCGTGCTTCGCGAACGCCGTTACGATCGCTTCCACCGCCCTCGCGTATCCTGTTTCCAGCCCTCCGTCATAATCCGGCGTCGCAACATGGATCACCTTGACCCCGGTCCCCGGACCCTGGACCCTATTCACCGCTGCCTTAACATCGTCCCCCTTCACTTCGCACAATCCCGAGGTCAGGACGCCGATGACATCAGGAGCGTTCTTTTCGATGAATCCTCCAACGGTCTGTTCGAGCAGATCATCGCTCCCCAGCACGACGTTCTCCACAAAGAGCTTGCTGGTCGCAAGGGCCACCGGTTCCCGGAAATGCTTGGTCAGCAGCACCTTGCCGAGGAATCCGCACCCCTGGGCGCCGTGGATGATCGGGAGCGCACGGTGCACGCCCTGGAACGCGATCGCAGCGCCGATCGCGGCCGAATGCTTGAGCGGGTCGATCAGAATTGCGGATTTGGGATCGGCCTGTCCGGTCTGTCGGGTCCCGCACGCAGCACTTCCTCGATAGAACCGCAGGCCATTGCTGATCTGCTCGGCCAGGTTCACCAGCCCGTCATATCCCGCATAGGCCGCATGCCGTTCCTGGTTGACATCGACGAAGGGGTAGCCCTCCTTGATCGCCAGGTACTGGTTCCTTCCGCCGGCCACAAGAATATCTGCATTCCTTTCCTTCAGCAGCTTCACGAGGTTCCTGGGCGTCACGTCCTCGACCAGCGGCGCGCCGGGGCCGAGGATCTTCTTCATTTTCTCCTCATCCTCGATGGTGCTCTTTTTCGTTCCTACGGCGACGACCTCGATGCCGAGGTTCTGAAGGGCGGAGATGAACGACCAGCTTTTCACCCCGCCCGTATAGAGAACCGCCTTTTTGCCCTGCAGGTGCCTGTACGGCTTCAGCGCTTCATGAAGCTTCTTCTCTTCATTCTCGATCAGCGTTTCGACGGCTTTTGTAATCTCGACGGATCCCGGGCCCTGGACCCTGGCCCCTGATCCCTGGAGTTTATCCGCGATCCCTCGCAGCACCTTTGCTGTCTCGGTCCGGCCGTAGAACGAGCCTTCGATGAACGGGATGCCGTATTTCCGTTCCATACCCGCCGCCACATTGATCAGCGCGCGGCCGCAGACAACCACGTTCAGCTTGGCACGATGGGCATGGGTGATCTCCTCGAACGTCGCGTTCCCGGTGATGCGGGAAAGGACACGGAAGCCCGCCTTCTCCAGAAGCGGCTCCACCTGCCAGAGGTCGCCGGCGATGTTGTACTCGCCGATAAGGTTGATGTCGCAATGCGTGGTGACTGCCGGTTCGTTCGTGCCGATGATGTGCTCCAGCAGAACCTCTCCGGCGATGCGGTTTCCCAGGTTCTTGGGGCCGACGAACCCCGGTGCATTCACCGGAATGACCCGGACGCCCAATGCCGCCTCCGCCTTGCGGCAGACAGCGTCGATATCCTCGCCGATCAGGCCGCTGACGCAGGTCGAATAGACGAATATGGCCCGGGGCCGGACCGCTTCATGGGTCTGCACGATGGCGCGATAGAGCTTCTCCTCGGACCCGTACACGATGTCGATCTCGCCCATGTCCGTGGCAAAACCCATCCTATGCAGATCTCCCCGGGACGAGAGTGTGCCCCGCCCCTCCCAGGAGTTGCCGCAGCAGGCAATGGGCCCGTGGACGATGTGCGCAGTGTCCGCGATGGGCTGCAGCACGATCATGGCGCCGTCGAAGGCGCAGGACTCGCCGCCCCGCGAGCGGCAGACCTTGTTCCGGTCGTCCGCCGCGCAGCCGTCTGCTGTGAGTTTGTCGATCGCGGTTGCCATAGAAACTCCGCATACAGCAGACGGTAGACAGTAAACGGGGGAAAAACAGGGCCTTGTCTACTGTCTCCTTGCTTTCCCCTGTCTACTGTATGCTGTCTACCGTCTACTTGCCTTACCGTATCACATCAAAGCTCGCTGAACCCTCTGTCTTCCTGTCCAGTTCGTCCAGCACCGTATTCACCAGCATGGTCACGAGGTTCAACGCGCCCTGGTAGCCGATGATCGGCTGACGGTGCAGATGGTGGCGGTCGAAGAGCGGGAACCCGATGCGGACCAGCGGCGTTCCCGTGTCCTGCATCAGGAACTTTGCGTAGGAGTTGCCGATCATGACGTCCACGGGGTCCGTGAAGAGCAGCGAGCGCAGATGCCACATGTCCTTGCCCGCGTAGACCGTGCCGTTCGCGCCGAAGGGGCTCGAGGCCAGCAGCTCGTTCGCCTCTGCTTCGAAGTTCTTGTCGCCGTTGGTGCATACCACATGCACCGGCTCGCCGCCCATCTCCATGATGAGGCTCATCATCCCGAGCAGGATGTCCGGGTCGCCGACCAGGGCGAACCGCTTGCCGTGG
>JAAXXJ010000415.1 GCA_013334545.1 Nitrospirota bacterium
GGGCGAAGTGGTGCTCGTGCGGAACCGCCTGCTGAACATCGTGAACCGTCTCGAACACCAGTACACCGACGATCATGATGTGCAGAGCCTGCTCGAGGCCGTTTCGTTCCTGGACCTGATCACGTCGGACATGCAGCTCGGCGTCATGAAGATGCGGATGCAGCCCATAGCCAAGGTCTTCGGCAAGTTCCCTCGCCTGGTGCGCGACATCTCGGGCCCGCTCGGCAAGATGGTGAACCTGAAGGTCTCCGGCGAGGAGACCGAGGTGGATAAATCGGTGATCGAGCAGATCGGCGACCCCATGGTGCATATCATCCGGAACGCAGTGGACCACGGGCTCGAAACGCCGCAGGAGCGCCGGGCCAAGGGCAAGGCCGAGGCCGGCACCATCTCGATCAGCGCGGAGCAGAAGGGCAATCAGATCGTCATCGAGGTATCCGACGACGGACGGGGCGTCAACCTCGACCGCGTGAAGGCGAAAGCGCTCAAGCAGAACATGATCTCCGAGGAAGAGGCCGTGCGCATGACCGACGAGGCAGCGATGAACCTGATATTGCTGCCGGGCTTTTCGACCGCCGAGGTCGCCACCGAGCTTTCCGGCAGGGGCGTGGGCATGGACGTCGTAAAAACGAACGTGTCGAAACTGAACGGCACCGTCGAGATCACGTCCCATAAGGACAAGGGCAGCACCTTCACCATCCGCATCCCGCTCACCCTGGCGATCATCCAGACGCTGATGGTGCGCTCGGGCAACGCCCGCTATGCCGTACCGCTGGCGCCCGTCGAGGAAACGCTCATGGTAGCAAAGGAGGACATCTCGGAGATGTCCGGCACCGACGCCCTCGTCATACGCGGCAAGGTCTATCCGCTGTTCCGCCTGACCGAGATCCTCGGCACGTCGCAGGAGAAGACCGACTTCAAGTATGCCGTGGTGGTCAACATCGCGGACAAGCGTTTCTGCATCGGCGTTGATGAACTGCTGGGCCAGGAAGAGGTGGTCATCAAATCCGTGGCAGGCATGAACAGCACCTCGTCGTACCTGCTGGGCGCCACGATCACCGGCGACGGCAGGGTCGTGTTCATCCTCGACCTCTCGGCGCTCTCGCGCGTGGCCATGGGGGCTGTGACGGTATAAGGACAAAACGTTCCGCACCAAAGTTCTCAGGAGGATGTATGAAACAATTCATCGGTTTCCAGCTCCATGGCGGCGAATACGCCATTCCCATCATGAAGGTACGCGAGATCATCACGCTGCCCGAGATCACCGAGCTGCCCGACTCCCCGGGCTACCTCCGGGGGATCACGAACCTGCGCGACAACGTCATCCCGGTGGTGAACATCAAGCAGCTGATGAACATCCCCGAGAACGGCGCCAAGCCCCAGAAGGTCATCGTCATTTCCTGCGGCCGCATGACCTTCGGGATCCTCGTGGACAGCATTACCGGCGTGGTCAGCATCGACGATGCGTCCATCGAATCGCCGGAGACCATGCCGCACGGCAGGGCAGACCAGGTGGAGGGTGTGGCAAAGATCGGGTCGCGGCTCATCGTGCTGCTGGAGCCGAAGAAGCTGATCCCTCTCGATGACCACTCGCTGCTGGAGGAAGGGGCCGTTGTGGCAAGAAAGTCCGCTTCCGGCAATACCGTCGAGGTCACCAGAACCGTCCAGACCATGGGCGGGGAGATGCAGATCAAGGAGATCAAGAGGACCAAGGAATTGATCGCTGCGAAGTGCGCTGATGCCGACGACCCGCGCCTCGCGATGTTCGATGACATGATCGTGTTCCTGAACGCCGTGACGATCCAGGACTACGCCAAGGCAGACGAGACCATCCAGAAGATCATCAAGGAAAGCCAGGGCGATCTGTACAACGAGGTCGGCAGGGTGACGCGGAAGCTGCACGACGCGGTCAAGAGCTTTAAGGATTCAATCGATCCCAAGCTGACGGAGCTCGCGAAGAACGACATGCCGAATGCCGTGGACCGGCTCCAGTTCGTCATCACGAAAACAGAAGAAGCCGCGAACAAGACCATGAGCATTGTCGAGAAATACATCATGAAGATGGACGAGGCCGCTGATCATATCCGGAAGGTGCAGGGTCCGCCCGAAACGGTCTCGTACCTGAAGCAGTTCAAGAACGAACTGGAGGACGACCTGACCGTGATCCTGACGACCCAGTCGTTCCAGGACCTGACCGGCCAGACCATCAAGAAGGTGATCGCGCTGGTGGGGGAGCTCGAGTCGGAGCTGGTGAAGCTGATCGCGACCTTCGGCGTCAAGATCGAGGCGGGAGCCGCGCCCGCAGCGCCGCTGCCGGAGAAAGTGTCCCAGTCGGATGTGGACGATCTGCTGAAGAATTTCGGTTTCTAAATTCGTTCATGCGGCAGCAGGCCGCGGCAACGATACAATACTCGGAAGGCATTCCGATAAACAGGGAGGAGCACATGGCGCTTATCACCTGGAGCGAAACACTGACGGTCAACATCAAGGAGATCGATGAACAGCACAAGAAGCTGATCG
>JAAXXJ010000107.1 GCA_013334545.1 Nitrospirota bacterium
ATTTTGGCGAGGTCGAATCGCTTGGGGATCGGGGAGTTGACGCATTCCGTTTTCCGCGAGGACTATGGTCGCGGATCATCTATGATTACGCCCTTGCATACCATCGGAAGAAGCTTGCGACCGAGCACCTGATCAAGTCCTTGACGCCGCTGTATCTTGGCCGCACCGCCTCCTTCGTCCTGGAGATGGGGGACGCCGACCAGACCGTGGCGGAAGAAGAGATCGAGCGGCTCTGCGAGGAGTTCGAGAAGAACAAGGACTATTTGCTGAACAACTGGAAATGAAGGAGGGATGATCATGCAGGACTTTCTGACGCTGGTGCTGGAACCGTTCCGGGAGGTGTTCGCCGGCTTCAAGCGGTTCGCCCCGAACATGCTGGCGATGTTCACGATCCTGATCGGGGGGCTTGCGTTCGCCCGGATCATTCGCGCGGCGCTCCGCAAGGCTCTGATCGCGCTCTCGTTCGACGCCTGGAGCGACCGGATGGGGCTTACGGTCATGATGAGGAAAGGAGATCTTTGGGCAAAGCCAACGGAAGCGATCGTTCGCGTCGTTTTCTGGTTTCTCATCATCTTCACGCTCATGGTCGGCCTTAGCGCGCTCAAGGTGCATGCCGTCGACAATCTGGTGGCCCAGTTCTTTCTTTATCTTCCGCGCGTTTTCTCGGCGGTGCTTATCCTGTTCATCGGCTATCTTACGGCAGGCTTCCTGAGCAGGACGGTGCTGATCGCGCTTGTGAACAACGGATATCACTATGCAAAACTGCTGGCCGAGGCCGTCCGGCTGCTGTTGATCGTCCTGATCCTCGCTATGGCACTGGAACAGCTCCAGGTCGCCCCCAACATCGTCGTGGCGGCGTTCTCGATCATCTTCGGCGGTATCGTCATTGCCCTTGCCATCGCGTTCGGCGTCGGCGGCATCGACGCAGCCCGCAGGATCATTGAAAAGGGCGCGACCGCGAAAACCGAGGGGAAGGACGATATTCAACATCTATAGAAACGAAGGAGCAAAAGTCCGCGCACAAAGAGAAGAATATTTTCTCGCAAAAAGGCGCGGAGATCGAAAAAAGCCACGCAATTGGCTTCAAAACGGGGATTTAAGGTTCCCTTTGCGTACTTGGCGGCTTTGAGTGATGCCTTTTCCATTTCTGTCATTCGATTCCGGCCTCTCCGGGTAAGGAGGTTCATGCATGTCCGATTTCTATCAGACCGGTGTCATCACCACACTGCACCGGCTTGGCAGACCATCGCTGGAGCGGATCGAGGGGGAGCTGCTGCACTTCTCGAAGGCCCGTCCGGTCGCGCTTGTTCTGCCCGCCCTATATTCCGAGTTCGAGGGTCCGGCCATGCCGAGGATCGTCGAGGAACTTGCGAAGGTGAAATACCTGTGCGAGATCGTGCTGGTGCTTGACAAGGCGTCGGACAAGGAGTTCCAGCGGGTGCGGCAGTTCATGACGCCCATCCCCGGCGGCGTCAAGATCATTCACAATGACGGAAAGCGCATTATGGAGATCTATGATACCTTTACGCGCAACGGCCTGAGCGTGGGTGAGCGGGGAAAAGGCCGATCAGCCTGGCTTGCCTATGGCTACGTCATCGCCAGCGGCAAGTGCGACGTCATTGCTCTTCATGACTGCGATATCCTGACCTACAGCAGGGAACTGCTCGCCCGGCTCTGCTACCCCGTGGTGAATCCGAACCTGGATTACGTGTTCTGCAAGGCATTTTACAGCAGGGTGACGAACAAGATGCACGGCAGGGTTACCCGGCTCCTGGTCACTCCCCTTATCCGCTCCCTCCAGAACCTTGGAGGCGAGCATCAGTTCCTCAAGTTCATCGACAGCTTCCGCTACCCCTTGGCCGGCGAGTTCGCCATGCACACAGACATGGCGAGGATCAATCGCATACCCTGGGACTGGGGCCTCGAAGTAGGTTCTCTTGCCGAGGTGTACCGGAATTATTCTCCCCGCCGTGTCTGCCAGGTCGACATCGCAGACACCTACGAGCACAAGCACCAGGCATTGTCCTCCGAGGACCCTGAGAAAGGGCTCATGAAGATGACGATCGACATCAGCAAGTCGATCTTCCGGACACTTGCTTCGGAGGGGGTCGTCTTCAGCGATGGTTTCTTTAAATCTTTGTCAGTGGCCTATCTTCGATTTGCCGAAGACACGATCATGAAGTACGAGGCCGATGCGGCCATCAATGGGCTGGAGTTCGACCGGCATGAGGAGGCGAAAGCTGTCGAGTCCTTTGCCCGGGCCATCACCATGGCTGCAGAGGCATTCATGAAGGATCCCATGGGCACGCCGCTCATTCCCAACTGGAACCGGGTGACTTCGGCTATCCCGGGCATCCTGGATATGCTGAAGAAAGCGGTGGACGAGGACAACCGTTAGCCGGGCATGTTCGGACGCCTGGTCACTTCCTTCATCGGATAGCAGGTGCCCTTGACCTGTCCCGAGGCGTACCAGCCGGTGAAGTATTGTTGCCGGAACTCGGTGAGGTCGTGGAGTGGATCCTGCTGACGATCGCGCATAGCGAGATCGACCAGCTGGGGGACGCCTCGACGCTTGCTGATCCGTCTGCGGTGGATTCGCACGTCAAGGCAAATTGTTAGAGCAAATTTACTTCTCCTGAAACGCATGCAGGGCCGGGAACCACCCCGGCCTTTTTTTATGTTCTGACGACCACGGTCGTTCCCGATGGACCGGTGCTGTTATACTATCAGTGTTTGAACGCCATTGTTTGTCAGAAAAGACTCATCTACGTGTAATCACAGAAGTCATTGTTACCAATAGTAACATAGAAATAGCTGTTAAATTAATGATATAAGTACACAAAGTGCTGATTAATCATTGAATTGATAATTGGCATTTTAATTGCTGCAATTTTATCTTCATGAGGTAAAGATATATGATATTAGAGGACGTTATCAAATTCCTGCAGAATGTTCCTCCCTTTCAGTTCCTCGACGGGGCGTCCCTGGCCGACGCCGCGAAGGACCTGTCCATGGAGTTCTATCCCAAGAACACGGTCATCCTGAAGCAGGACGGGCCGCCGAGCGACTCCCTTCGGATCATCAAGAAGGGCGGAGTGCGGATCTCCGTCAAGTCGGGGACCGGCGAGGACGTGGTCATCGACTTCCGGGGCGAGGGGGACACCTTCGGCATCGTTTCCCTCATGAGCAAGGACCGGCAGAAGACGACCATCATCGCCATTGACGACACCATCTGCTACCTCCTGAATAAGGACCATCTGTACCGGCTCATCGAATCGCATCCCACGTTCACGGAGTACCTCCTCCAGTCCCATTTCACCAAGTACATCGACAAGACCTACCGCGAGATGCACAACAAGAGCCTGTTCTACGGCAGCAGCGACCATCTGCTGTTCACGACCCAGATCGGGGACATGGCCACGAAGGACATCATCGCCGTCTGCGAGAAAGCAACTATCCGTGAGGCGGCCGAGGAAATGGTGCGGAACCGCATCAGCTCCGTCATCGTCTTTAACGCCGACGGGCAGCCGACCGGCATCGTGACGGACCGGGACATGCGGGAGAAGGTGGTGGCGCGGGCCCGGAACGTGAACGATCCGGTGAAGGACATCATGTCGCTGCCGCTGGTGCGCGTGGACGTAAAGGACTACTGCTTCGAAGCTGTCCTCCGCATGATCAAGCACAACATCCACCACATCCTGGTGATCAAGGAGGGGGCGCTCAAGGGCGTGCTCACGAACCACGACCTCATGTTGCTCCAGGGATCGTCGCCGCTATCCTTCGCCAAGGACCTTGAGAGCCAGCAGACCATCGAGGGGCTGATCCCCGTATCCGTGAAGATCAACCGGGTGGTGGGCCTTCTGCTGAAGGAAGGCGCACGAGCGAGCAACATCACCAAGATCATCACGGAACTGAACGACCGGCTGGTGCGGAAGGTGCTGGAGATCGCCGAGAAGCAGTTCGGACAGCCGCCCGTGGCCTACTGCTGGGTGTCCCTCGGGAGCGAGGGCAGGAAAGAACAGACCTTCAAGACCGACCAGGACAATGCCATCATCTATGCCGATCCGGAAGCAACGATGCAGGAAGCGGAGATCCGGCGTTACTTCGCGGAATTCACCGGATTCGTGAAGGACGGGCTCCTGCGGTGCGGCTTCCCGCCCTGCCCCGCGGACTACATGCCGACCAACCCGAAATGGTGCCAGCCGCTCAGGGTATGGAAAAAATACATCTCCGACTGGGTGTCCGCGCCTACGTCGGACGCCCTCCTGAACGCGCTCACCTTCTTCGATTTTCGTCCGTTGCACGGCGAGAACGCGCTGGCTGAGGACCTGAGGACCTACCTTATCGGCGCTCTGAAGGACCAGAAGGTCTTTCTGGGGCACCTTGCCAACATGGCGATCAAGAACTCGCCTCCCATCGGGTTCTTCAAATCATTTGTCGTCGAGAAGGACGGCGAGCACAAGAACGAACTGAACCTCAAGGTCAAGGGGGTCGCCCCGCTCGTGGACATCATCAGGCTGTTCGCGCTCGAGCGGGGGGTCCGCGAGACCTCGACGCTGGAACGCATCGCCGCTCTCCGCGCAAGCCATACGATCGTCCAGGAATACGCCGACGAGTTCGAACACGCATTCGAGTTCATCATGCTCCTGCGGATCCATCACCAGTTCTCCCAGTTGAGCGTTGGCGGGGCGCCGGACAACTTCATCAATCCCAACAAACTGAGCAACCTGGAGAGAAGGTCCATCAAGGACGCCTTCCATCTCATCACCACGGTGCAGGACCTGATCATCGAACGATACAAGTCGCTGATCTGGTGAACGAGATCGCGGATTTCGATGTGCCGAGCGCACTCCCGGCAGCGAGAGGGAGGCACTATGTTCGACCTATTCGGGGGGAAAACAAAAATTCCGTTCAGCGTCGATCGGACAACACCGATCACCGCGGCGCGGTATGTTGTATTCGATACGGAGTTGACGGGCCTCGACGAGAAGAAGGATGCCATCGTTTCCCTGGGCGCCGTCCGGATGACCGGCGGAACGATCCATCTCGGTGAGACCTTCTACCGCCTCGTGAATCCCGGCAAAAGGATCGCGGCCTCGAGCATCGTCATCCACGAGATAACACCTGCAGACGTGCAGGAACAGCCAGGCATCGAGACCGCGCTCCGGGACTTCCTCGGCTTCTGTGGACAGTCGGTGCTCGTGGGACATTTCGTGTCCATCGACCGCGGCTTCCTCGACCGTGATATGCGGCAGATCTCGGGGAAGCCCTGCGCGCTGCCGGTCATCGATACCTTCAGTATATACACCTGGCTCCGGCACCGACTGCAGAACGCTGAACACTTCATGGCTCCGGAGACCGGTGTGAAACTGTACGACATCGCGAAGTGCTTCAGCATCGCTGTCGAGGGGGGGCACAATGCCCTGCAGGACGCCTTCATCACGGCCCAGCTGCTGCAGCGGTTCCTGCCCCTGCTGGGAGCGGCGGGGGTCATGGATATGGCCGATCTGCTGAGGATCGGGACGCCCTTCGAGGGGGGAGACCATCACCGCCCGCCGGCCGGCGAGTTCAGCAATTTTTAAGGAGCGCGCGAATACGGATATCTTATCTCACAAGGAGGCAACACGATGGGCAGTAGAAAAACGAAAGAGGACCTTTTGAAAGACGAGGACTTCAAATCACTGGTGAGCCAGAAGAACACCATTTCCTGGATCCTCACGGCCCTGGAACTGGTGCTGTACTTCGGGTTCATCGCCCTGATCGCGTTCAACAAGCCGTTCCTGGCGGAGAAGCTGACCGCGGGCAAGGCGACCACGATCGGTATCCCCATTGCCGTGGGTACCATTCTCGGCTCATGGGTGCTCACGGGGATCTATATCTTCTGGGCGAACACCAAGTATGACGGCATGGTCAAGAAACTCAAAGAGAAGGTAGGACGCTAACGATGCATACCACGACGATCGGTACCTTAAATACCACTTCAGTCATATTCTTCCTGCTGTTTGTCGTAAGCACGCTGACCATCACGTACTGGGCGGCAAAGCGGACTCGCACGACGAAGGATTTCTACGCGGCTGGCAGGAGCATCACGGGTTTCCAGAACGGCCTCGCCCTTGCCGGCGACTATATGAGCGCCGCTTCATTCCTCGGCATCGCGGGTCTCGTGTCAACCCGCGGCTATGACGGCCTGATCTACTCGGTGGGCTGGCTCGTGGGCTGGCCCATCATCATGTTCCTGATCTCTGAACCGCTCAGGAACCTCGGCAAGTACACCTTCGCCGACGTCGTTGCCTTCCGGCTCTCGCAGCGCCCCATCCGGGCGGCCGCGGCAGCGGGTTCGCTCGCCGTGGTGATCTTCTACCTCATCGCGCAGATGGTGGGGGCCGGCACCCTGTTCAGGCTCATGTTCGGCTTGCCCTTCGAATGGGCCCTTGTGCTGGTGGGCATCCTGATGATCTCCTATGTGCTCTTCGGCGGCATGATCGCGACAACATGGGTGCAGATCATCAAGGCAGGCCTGCTCCTGGGAGGCGCCACGCTCCTGGTGATCATGGTCCTGTACAAAGTGGATTTCAGCTACGGCAACCTCTTCGGACAGGCGGCCGCGAAGTACGGCGACAAGTTCCTCGAGCCGGGCCAGCTGGTGACCGACCCGGTCGACGCCTTCTCGCTCGGCCTTGCTCTCATGTTCGGCACGGCCGGACTTCCGCACATCCTGATGCGGTTCTACACCGTGCCTGACGTACAGGCGGCGCGCAAGTCGGTTTTCTACGCCACCGGGTTCATCGGCTACTTCTACATCCTGACCGTGACCATCGGCTTCGGCGCGGCGGTCCTCATCGGCGCCGACTCCGGCAAGCTTGGCCGCGATATCATCATGACCATTGACAAGGGCGGCAACATGGCCGGCCCGCTCCTCGCCGAGGCTCTCGGCGGCCCCATGTTCCTCGGCTTCCTGGCTGCGGTCGCGTTCGCGACCATCCTTGCCGTGGTGGCCGGCCTCACCCTGGCCGGCGCATCGGCGTTGTCCCACGACCTGTACGTCGGCGTGATCCGCCGCGGACAGTCCAACGAGAAGGAAGAGGTGAAGGTGGCCAAGATCGCGACGGTCGTCCTCGGCGTGACCGCTATGCTGCTTGCTATGGCGTTCAAGGGCCAGAACGTGGCCTTCATGGTGGGCCTTGCCTTCGCCATCGCGGCGAGCGCTAACTTCCCGGCATTGATCCTGTCGCTCATGTGGAAGCGGTTCTCTACCCAGGCTGCGGTGTGGAGCATCTACACCGGCATGATCTCCGCGGTGGTCTTCATTGTGCTGTCGCCCACGGTGTACGTGGACATCCTGCACAAGGACGCGATGGCCGCTATCACGAAGCAGGTGACCGAGATCGACGGCAAGAGCAAATCCCTCGACGCCGAGATCGAGGCCCTCACCAAGCAGGTCGTTCCGGCTGATGCGATCGCGCAATTGAAGAAGAAGGAACAGCCCGCTGCCGCGAAGAAGAACGCCGAGCTCCAGGCATCGATCGACGGCAAAAAGAAGGACAAGGATGCCCTGGCGGCTCAGAAGGCAGACGCAAATGCCAAGAAGCCGGTTGCTCCGATCAAGTATCGGAACCCGGGCATCTTCTCCATGGCGATAGCGTTCCTGGTGGGCATTCTCTTCTCGTTCATTTTCCCAGAAAAGGACGCAGAGGAAAAATTTGCCACGGAGAAGCTCCGGGAGTACATCGGCATCGGAGCGGAATAGCACTGGACCGCGTGCGACCGGGACGGTGATCGTCCGGTGGAGGATCCCAGCCCTCCACCGGTTTTTTCTATCGTTTGAACGGATCAACAAGCGAACAAGGAGGCAGTTCACTATGTCCGAAAAGAAAGGCATCGAGGTACTGTCGACGGAGAAGCGCACGTTTCCGCCGTCGAAGGCCTTCAGTGAGAAGGCGCACATCAAGAGCATGGCCGAGTACGAGAAGCTGTACAAGCAGTCCGTGGACGACCCGGACAAGTTCTGGGCCGAACAGGCCGAGAAGAACCTGACGTGGTACAAGAAGTGGGACAAGGTGCTGGACTACGATTTCCACAAGCCCTACATCAAGTGGTTCCAGGGCGGGAAGCTGAACGCGTCGGTGCAGTGCCTCGACCGGCACGTGAACAACGCTACGCGGAACAAGGCCGCGCTCATCTGGGAGTCCGACGGCGGCGAGTACAAGACCTTCACGTACCAGCAGCTGTACATGGAAGTGAACCGGTTCGCCAATGTGCTGAAGAAGAAAGGCATCAAGAAGGGCGACCGGGTGACGATCTATCTTCCCATGATCCCCGAACTCGCGATCTCCATGCTGGCCTGCGCCCGCATCGGCGCCATCCACTCCATCATTTTCGGCGGTTTCTCCGCCAAGTCCATGATCGACCGCATCCAGGACTGCCAGTCGTCGCTGCTCATCACGGCGGACGAGGGCATGCGGGGCGGCAAGTTCGTGGGGCTCAAATCGAACGCAGACGAAGCGTTGAACGAGTGCCCGACGATCAAGAACGTCATCGTCGTCAAGCGCGCGACGGGGAAAATGCCCATGGAGCCGGGCCGCGACACGTGGTGGCATGACGAAGTGAACGCCCCCGGCATCGGCCTCTATTGCGAGCCGGAGCAGATGGACGCCGAAGATCCGCTCTTCATCCTGTACACCTCCGGATCGACGGGAAAGCCGAAAGGCGTCTTGCATACCACGGCGGGCTACATGCTGTACACCAATATCTCCTTCCGGTACATCTTCGATTATCACGACGAGGACATCCACTTCTGCACCGCCGACATCGGGTGGGTGACGGGCCACAGCTACATCGTGTACGGTCCGCTCTCGA
>JAAXXJ010000416.1 GCA_013334545.1 Nitrospirota bacterium
CGCAGACGCCTTCGAACGCGAGGTCATCGGCCAGGGGACATTGCGACGCACCGTGCAGGAAAGTCTGGACGCGGGGCTCACCCTCATGCAGCGGTTCAAGCTCGAGGTAAAGGCTTGAGGTCTGTGCATGTCCTTATGCTGTTCCTTCTGGCCGCAGTCCTGACGGGTTCATCCGTAGAGGCGGCGCCGGCGGAGCAGGGGGCGGTCATCACGCTCTTCTGGGGCGAGGGATGCCCGCACTGCGAGCGGGAGAAGGCGTTCCTGAAAGATCTCGGGAAGAAGCACCCCGGCCTCCGGGTCAGGGACTACGAGGTCTGGAAGAACAAAGGCAACGGAGTGCTCTACAAGCAGGTCCTGCGTACGGCCGGCATAAAGCAGGCGGGCGTTCCCACAACCGTGGTGGGCACTGCGGTGTTCATGGGATTCAATGATCAAACGAGGAGGAGTATTGAGGAAGCCGTGAGCAGGTGCGTGCGAGACGGATGTCCGGACGGTGTTGCGGAGCTAAGCAAACGGGAGTTGGCGCAAAATGCAGAAACAGCGGGGATCGTGCGCATTCCATTCCTGGGCAGCGTCGACCCAGGATCGGTGTCACTGCCGGTCTTCACCATCATCATCGGCGCGCTGGACAGCTTCAATCCCTGCGCCTTTTTTGTCCTGCTGTTCCTGCTAAGCCTGCTGATCCATGCCCGGTCTCGGAAACGCATGTTCCTGATCGGTGGCATCTTCGTGCTCTTCTCGGGTCTCATCTACTTCTTGTTCATGGCAGCATGGCTCAACGTGTTCCTGGTCGTGGGCCAGATCGCGGCGATCACCGTAGCCGGCGGAGTTGTCGCATTAGCTGTCGGGGGCATCAACGTGAAGGACTTCTTCCTGTTCAAACAGGGGGTCTCCCTGGTGATCCCTGAGTCGGCGAAGCCGAAGCTCTTCGAGCGGATGCGGGGTCTTCTGAAGGCCCCGACCATGTCCGCCCTGATCGCCGGGACCATCGTCCTCGCCATCTCGGCGAACGCCTACGAGCTTCTTTGCACCGCGGGATTCCCCATGGTCTACACCAGGGTGCTCACCTTGAACAAGCTCTCGGCCTTCCAGTACTACCAGTACCTCGTTCTGTACAACATCGTCTATGTCGTTCCCCTGGCCGTCATCGTTGCCGTCATCACGGTCACCCTGGGCGCCAAGAAGCTGACCGAATGGCAGGGGCGGCAGCTAAAGCTCGTGTCAGGGCTGATGATGCTGTCGCTGGGCACGGTGCTCATCGTGAACCCGGCGCTTCTGAACAACGCGCTGGCCTCGGTCGTGATGCTGGGGGGGGTGCTCGCCGCCTCAGCGGTCATCATCATCGTAATGAAGACGATGAGGCCGGACATAGTGAAGCAGGTTTAATGTTCAAAGTTCAAAGAAGCGATAGGAGCATCTTACCTTGAACATTAAACATTATACTTGAATTGAGCGAAGCTTATGATCCATCCTACCCGGACAAACCTGCTGATGCTGAAGGAGAAGTCACGGTCCATCGTGAACAGCATCGGCATCCTGAAGGCCCGCAAACAGGCGCTCATCAAGGAGTTCCTGGCTGCCACGTTGCCCTTCCTGCGCTCGCGCGAGGAGATCAAGAAATCCTACGGACGGGCCATCCGGGAGCTGGCCATCGCGCTGGGGCGCGAGGGCAAGGACTCGATCGAATCCCTCACCGTCGCCACCGAGCGGGACTTCGGCATCGAGGTGAAGGAAAAGAGCATCTGGGGGCTCCGGTACAAGGACATCGCCTACCACGACACGCCGGTGCGGCAGCCGGACGAACGGGGATACGACGAGTCCGGCACGACCCCGCACCTCGACGAAAGCGTCAACCTCTTCGAGAAGCTGCTGGAGTCCATGCTGACCATTGCGGAGTACGAGAGCAAGCTCAAGCGGCTGGGGGACGAGATCGTGAAGACAACGCGGAGGATCAAGGTGCTCGAGGAAATGGTTCTGCCGGGGATCAAGCGCAACATCAGGACCATAGGCCAGTACATCGGGGAGCGTGAGCGGGAGGCCTTCTACCGGCTGAAGAGGGTGAAGAGCATCCTGGAACGGAAGGCGGAGCTTGTGAAGGTGAGAGGTTGAGAGTTTAGGCAGGATGATTCACATGAACTCAGTATTTCTGGCCCTTGGCTGTACCACTTGAACGTTAAATCTTGAACCTTTAACTTTCTTTTCCCTACGGCAGTTTCTCATCTACCAGTTCGAACCACTTCGCCACCTTGACCTTGCCATGCTCCGCCGCGAATTTCTCCGCCCGGGCCTTGTCCTTGAACGCCACGATACCGTAGCTCATGGGCGTCCGGACGTCCGTCTTGAGAACGAAGAACGCCTTCTCCGCCAATACTGCTTCCTCGGTCACATAATCGTAAACAACGGCGTTGCTGTCAAACGTCATCTGGCGGGTGGCGCACTCGTTGTTTCGCGAGGCGACGGCGCAGCCGATGTCGTTGAAGGTTGAGG